>CAMCBY010000153.1 GCA_945873015.1 Klebsiella pneumoniae | reverse complement strand
ACGCTGCCAGCCCGCTCGAAGCACGCGCTCGCGGGACTCTCAGCGCGCGCGGCTATTTTGAAGCCATCACCTACAGTTTTATCGATCCCGCTTTGGCGCGAATGTTTGAGCCCGACGCCGAGTCTGTGCCATTGGCCAACCCTATCTCGAGCGAAATGTCGGTATTGCGTCGCTCGATCTGGCCGGGGTTAGCAGCGGCCGCCCTGCATAATCGCAACCGTCAGATAGAAGATATCCGCCTGTTCGAACTTGGCATGGTGTTCCGGCAGGACCATACGGGTCTCCAGCAGACACGTCAGATTGCCGGCCTGCGCAGCGGGCCCGCAGTCCATACGCACTGGTCAGAACGCTCGAGGGATACCGATTTTTTCGATATTAAACAAGATGTTGAGGCGCTATTACAGACCTTGCATCAGGGCCGGGTGGAGTACACCTCAGCTCCTCATCCCGCGCTCCACCCCGGTCAGTCGGCGGTGATGGTGTGTGACGGTATCGAAATCGGCTATGTCGGCGCACTGCATCCCGCCATTGGCGCCCGGATGGGTTTCGACAAGCCCCTGTTTCTATTCGAAATTGGGCTTCAGGAAGAGAATGTCACACGGGCCGCACAGTTCCAGCCGATCTCTAAATTTCCGGCCGTGCGTCGTGATCTCGCGGTGGTGGTTGATGAGTCAATCAGCGCGGCCGTCTGCCTCGATGTGGCCCGCGAAGCGGCCGGCGAATTACTGCGCGACCTGCAGTTATTTGACGTATATCGGGGCCAAGGCATTGATTCCGGCAAAAAAAGCCTGGCTTTAGGCTTGATTTTTCAGACCCTTTCTAGCACTCTTACTGACGACGAGGTCGAGCAGGCGGTAAGGCGCGTGCTCGCGCAGTTGCGTGAGCGCGTTGGGGGAACCTTGAGGGACTAATTCGATGGCGTTGACGAAAGCCGAAATGGCCGAACGACTGTTTGAGGACTTGGGCCTCAACAAACGCGAAGCTAAGGAACTTGTCGAGGCCTTTTTCGAAGAAATCCGCATGTCTTTGGAAGCAGGGCAACAGGTCAAACTGTCCGGGTTTGGCAACTTCGATCTTCGCGATAAAAACCAGCGGCCTGGGCGGAATCCCAAAACCGGTGAGGAGATTCCGATCACTGCTCGTCGCGTTGTGACGTTCAGACCAGGTCAGAAATTAAAAGCCAGAGTAGAAGCCTATGCTGGAAGCATCGAACAATAACGAACTGCCCGTCATTCCTGGCAAGCGCTACTTCACCATCGGCGAAGTCAGTGAACTGTGTGCGGTTAAACCGCACGTCCTGCGCTATTGGGAGCAGGAATTTCCGCAACTCAAACCGATCAAGCGGCGTGGTAACCGACGTTACTACCAGCGTCAGGACGTGATCCTGATCCGCCAGATCCGCAGCCTGCTGTACGAACACGGATTTACCATTGGCGGCGCGCGGCAGAAATTGTCGGGCGAGGAGGTCAAGGCGGATTCGAGCATGAGCCAGCAGATCGTGCGCCAACTGCGTATCGAACTCGAAGAGGTCCTTGATATTCTGCGACGCTGATTGTTTGACGCGCCGTCGCCCGCGGCGCGATGTTGAGCAAAACGGTAGTCATAAAGTCGGAATCCATCTACCCTGTTGAGGCCCGGCATCTAACCGGGCCGTAGCCATTTGAAAGTCTTGTCGGGGCGTAGCGCAGCCTGGTAGCGCATCTGCATGGGGTGCAGAGGGTCGGAGGTTCGAATCCTCTCGCCCCGACCATTCATTTCTTTTTGGCAAAGATTCCGGGCTACATTGAAGTCCCGCATCTCGAGGTGATTCTCGACGTTCCCGCAAGTTGCGCACTTGGCGCAACAGCAGTGCCGGCAAGGTGAAAGACCGCCCCCGATGTTGCGAAATACTACTGAGCCGCGAAGGATTTCGATGCGCCTCACAGTCCTGGTACTGACAGGCATCCTGGCCGCGCTATCTGCCTGCCGTGATCAGCAGGACCCCTTGGGCCGTTTCCTGGCCGGCGATTATCAATCATCTTTCAAGTCATATCTTCAGCGCGCCGATAATGGCGATAGCGCCGCAATTAACTTCGTCGGCATTCATTACTATCTGGGCGTCGGCGTAGAGCGGGACTTCAGCGCAGCTGCCCAGTGGTTTGAACGTGCGGCGCGCGCCGGAAATGGTGACGCACAGCGTAACCTGGGTGTGCTTTATATGCGTGGCTGGGGCGTGCCCCGCGATAACGTGACGGCCTACGGCTGGCTGTATCAGGCCTTCACTCAGGGCAACCGCAGGGCGAAAACCTACCTGCGATCGGTGGAGCACCTGATTACGCCCAACCAGACCATGCAGGCACGAAAATGGATTGCCGACCAGTTGCAACTGCCGGGGGAGCCGCGCCGCCCAATGCCGGCGACTGGAACGCAGCCATGAACATTAGCTCTTAAATACGGAATTACACCCTACATGTGTGGAATAGTCGGAGCTGTCGCTCAACGCGATGTCGCACCCATCCTGGTCGAAGGCCTGAAGCGCCTCGAGTACCGTGGCTACGATTCGGCAGGCGTTGCGACGGTCAGAGACAAGGTCATTCAACGCGTGCGTGTGGCCGGCAAGGTACGCGTACTGGAAGAAGCGCTGCAGACAGAACCCCACGCGGGCGGTCTCGGTATCGCACACACACGCTGGGCGACGCACGGGGTGCCGTCGGTGCGTAATGCCCACCCGCACATGTGTCAGGAGACCGTGGCGCTGGTCCACAACGGCATCATTGAGAACCATGAGCGTCTGCGCGCTGAACAGATTGCAGCGGGCCACACCTTCAATTCTGATACTGATACCGAAGTCGTGGTCAATCGCATTCATGACTATCTCCAGCAGGGTGATGACCTGCTGAAAGCCGTGCAACGGACTACCCGTGACCTCGAAGGCGCCTACGCGCTGGGCGTGCTATCGACTACCTGCACCGACCGACTGGTGGTCGCGCGTCGCGGCAGTCCGCTCGTCATCGGCCTTGGCATTGGCGAGAATTTTGTTGCTTCGGACGTGTTCGCACTGCTGCCGGTGACGCAACGTTTCATCTTTCTCGAGGAAGGTGACGTTGCCGAGATCACCCGTGATCAGGTGCGCATTTACGATGACAACGGCCATCCGGTGACGCGCGCTGAATCGCTGTCAGAACTGTCCGCCGATGCGGCTGAGAAATCCGGCTATCGCCATTTCATGCTGAAGGAGATCTTTACCCAGGCACGCGCCGCCGCCGAAACCCTGGAAGGGCGTATCGAGAATGGCACCGTGCTCGACTCTGCATTTGGTTTCGATGCCAAGGAGATTCTTGACCAGGTCAAGTCGGTCACCATCGTCGCGTGCGGGACGAGTTTCCATGCCGGACTGGTGGCTCGTTACTGGCTCGAAGGCCTGGCCGGTGTGCCATGTACGGTCGAGGTTGCGAGTGAATACCGTTATCGCAAACCGGTAGTCACACCCAATTCTCTATTCGTGACAATTTCTCAATCTGGCGAGACCGCCGATACCCTCGCTGCGCTGCGCGAGGCGCGGCGCTGGGGCGTGTCGCATTCCCTCGCTATTTGTAATGTGCCTGAAAGCTCGTTGACCCGCGAATCGGAATTGGTGTTGATGACGCGCGCTGGCCCCGAGATCGGCGTGGCCTCAACCAAGGCCTTCACCACCCAATTGGTGGCGCTCATGTTGTTGGTGGTGGCGCTCGGCCGTCGCCACGGCATGAGTGTTGAGCAGGAGCGCGAACTGGTCCGCCAACTCGAAAGTCTGCCCGGCAAGATAAATGGTGTGCTCGAGCTTAACGATCGTATCGCCGAAATGTCGCAGGCCTTCGCGCACAAGCATCACACGCTGTTCCTCGGGCGCGGGTCGATGTACCCGATAGCCATGGAAGGCGCGCTCAAACTCAAAGAGATTTCCTATATTCATGCCGAGGCCTATCCGGCAGGTGAGCTCAAACACGGCCCATTGGCGCTGGTCGACGAAGACATGCCGGTGATCTCGGTCGCGCCTAATAACGAACTGCTCGAAAAGCTCAAGTCCAATCTTGAGGAAGTGCGGGCGCGCGGTGGTCAGCTGTATATTTTTGCCGACTCAAGGGTGGAAGTGACCAAACAGCCTGACATCCATGTGCTGGATGTCATGCCGGTGGAAGATCCGATAGCGCCCATCGTTTACACCATTCCTCTGCAGTTGCTGGCCTATCACGTTGCCGTGATTCGCGGCGCCGATGTCGATCAGCCGCGTAATCTGGCCAAGTCGGTCACGGTCGAATGATGCCCACCGGCAAGGTAGGGGGAGTCAGAGCGCCGTTACCTCGGCGAGCAGGCTGACGTCAGCAGCATGGACGCCCTTAACGCCAGCGCTGGCACGGTACTGCTCGTCGATGACGACGAGGACATGCTCAAGCTGCTCTCCAAGTGGTTGCAGGGCGCTGATTTCGCACCGCTGCTGGCGAGTTCGGGAGAAGAGGCGCTGCGCCTGCTCGCAAGTGCGCGACCGGATATGGTCGTAACCGACCTGTTCATGGAAGAAATGGACGGCATGACGCTGGTCACACGCATCCACGCAGAGAATCCGCTCACGCCGGTCATCATGCTGAGTGGTCAGGCACGTATTCCTGATGCGGTCAAAGCGACTCACCTCGGCACCTCCGCTTTTCTGACCAAGCCGATAGCCAAGGACGCGTTTCTCACTGAAATCAACACCCATATCCGCCCGCGTCGCCCCGAGGGCAGCGCTGCCTTTGGCCGCAGCCTTATTTATCGCAGCGATGTGATGGCAGAACTGCTCGAACAGGCCGAGCTGGTCGCGCGTGGCGATGTGACGGTATTTATCAACGGTGAGACCGGGACCGGCAAAGAAGTCCTGGCGCGCGCCATCCATGATGGCAGTCGTCGCCGTGAGCACGCCTTCATCGGCGTCAATTGTGGAGCCATCCCGGAACAACTGCTGGAATCAGAGCTGTTCGGTCACGAGAAGGGATCGTTCACCGGTGCGACCAACCGCCATGAGGGCCTGTTTCTGGCGGCCAATGGCGGTACCTTGTTCCTCGACGAGATTGGTGACATGCCGCTGGGTTTGCAGGTCAAACTGCTGCGCGTATTGCAGGACTTTGAAGTGCGGCCGGTCGGATCGGTCAAAAGTGTGCCGGTCAATGTTCGTATAGTCTCCGCGACTCATAACGATCTTGAGTCGCTGGTCGCGAAGGGCGAATTCCGTGAGGACTTGTATTACCGGTTGAACGTGGTGCCGTTGAAGATGCCTCGTCTTTCCGAGCGAGCAGAGGATATTCCGCTGTTGCTCGATCATTTTCTTGCGCAGAGCGCGGCGCGCGCCAGCACCCCCAGAAAACGATTCGCGCCCGACGCCGTCGCCTATCTTGCTGCCGCGTCCTGGCCTGGCAACATCCGCCAGTTGATTAACGCGGTAGAGCTGTGCTCTACGCTCTACACCGGTGACATCATTCCACTCGCCATGGCGCAGCGCGCACTGCGTCAACAGCCAGTGCAATTCAAGACGCTGAAGGATGCCAAAGCCGAATTTGAGCGCAACTATCTGGTCAGCGTGCTGCGCATAAGTGGCGGCAATGTGGCGAACGCGGCGCGCATTGCCGGGCGCAATCGCACCGAATTCTACAAGCTGCTCAATCAATACGAACTTGACGCCGCAAGCTACCGCGAAAGCGCTGATGGTGGAGACGACATTTGAACGGTCGATGCAACTGTCTTTGTGTCCGACGGGGAGCCTATCGATGACTGAACGTATTGCCGTCACTATCGATCCGGATCTGGCCGATCTGGTGCCCGGGTTTCTCAATAATCGCCGTCGCGACGTCGAAAAGCTGACGGCACTGCTTGCGGCGCGCAATTTCGCCGATATCCGCATGATAGGTCACAGCATGAAGGGAGCAGGTGGCGGTTATGGATTCGACCCGATTACTGATATCGGCGGGCACATCGAGAAGGCCGCCCTCGATGCCGACACCGGCGCCATCGAACAAGCGATTGAACAATTGGCAGACTATCTCGCGCGAGTCGATGTGGTGGCGGGTGCTTGAGACGTAATGAACGCATGCAAGGTGCGCCGGTGATGGAGCCAACCATCAACGCACAGCGACATGCTTCCTCGTCCTTTTTCTATTTTGTGGCCGCTGCACTGGGCCTGTCTTTCTCCTGTGTACTCGTCGTGCTGGCGTGGAACAATGCGCTACGCAGTGAGACTCGCGATTTTAATTTCAACAGTATCTCGGTGCGCAACGTGGTTGATGCCAACGTTCGTACGGCCGACGCCATCATCGCCAATCTGGCCAGCTTCATTGCGGCCGATGATCACGATGACAAGACCCGTTTCGCGCAGTACACCGCCGGCTCATTAAACCGTTACGATTTTATCGACGGCATGGCCCGTATCCGGATTGATGGCGATGGCCGTATGCAGGTCATTCAGGAAACGGGCAAACCGGTAGGTGCGGCAGTGCTGGCGCTTTTGCGCCGCGATGCGCGCGCGCGCGATACGGTCTTTAATGTCATTGGTCAGGACGCTGCGGTGCCATTGGCTCCCGACACGGACGACATGCGCGGTCAGGCGCTCTACCTCGTCCAACCCAACGCCCGCCACGGTGCTGACGACGGCAGCTTTGACTGCGCCGTTTTAAGTCTTGATCTGGCCGGACTGGTGGGCGCCCAATCCATCGAGCCCAGTCTCAGTTTCACGCTGTATGCGGTGTCGGAAGGTGTGGCCGGCAGACAACTCGTTTACACCCGTACAGCCAGCGCAACCGACGGCACGGGCTCGGTGGTCGATACCCTGCGCGAGGAAAGTTCGGTACGACTCAAGCACTTTTCTGCGTGGCTGGTGACGGTCAAGGATCTGCGCTGGGGCAGTATCGATACCGGTTTGGTGCTGGTCGCGGCCGTACTCGGGGTGGGTGTGACGCTCTTGCTGGTGGCACTGGCGCGCGCCAAGGATTTACAGGCGCGGGAGCTTGAAGCCCGCAACCGTGTCATCGAAGAGCAGGTGCGTCAGCAGACCCGTGAACTGGCGGTTGCCAGGGATCAGGCACTCGAAGCTTCGAGGGTCAAATCCGACTTCCTGGCGAGCATGAGCCATGAGATCCGCACTCCCTTGAATGCCATCATCGGCATGGCGGAATTACTCTCCGAATCGTCGCTTTCGCGCGAACAGGAAAAATATGTCGGCGTATTTCGCAATGCAGGCGAAGCGTTGCTGAGTCTCGTCAATGACATCCTCGACCTGTCCAAGATTGAGGCAGAGCAACTGACGCTGGAGGACATTGAATTTGACCTGCACGACATCGTCGAGCAGGCCATCGACATCTATGCCCTGAAGGCGGATGCGAAGGGTATCGAGTTACTGAGCGAGATAGCCGCCGACGTGCCGCTCACAGTCCACGGCGACCCGGGGCGGCTGCGCCAGGTGATGCTCAATCTGATTGGCAACGCGATCAAGTTTACCGAGCAGGGCGAAATCGTCCTGCGTGTCGGGTTTGACCGTGCGGCTGCGGCCGACGGACTGCTGCATTTTGAGGTGCGCGATTCCGGTATTGGTATCCCCCGCAGCAAGCTCGAGAGCATCTTTGGCAGCTTTACCCAGGTGGACAGCTCTATCACCCGGCGCTACGGCGGGACGGGTCTCGGCCTTGCTATCTGCAAGCGTCTGGTTGAAATGATGGGTGGACGCATCTGGGTCGAAAGCGAGGAAGGTGCGGGCAGTGTGTTTCATTTTCTGGTGCATCTCGCGGCGTTACGGCCGAACGTCGCGCCGCACATTGTGCATGGGCAGGGAGCGTCAGTGCTGGTGGTGTCCGCTCACGATGCCGGAGCGGCGACGCTGGCCGCGATGCTGGAGACCTGGCAGTTCGTCTGCATACACTGCACGGAGGAGGGCGAGGCGAAGTCGCTGCTGAGCGCCGCGCGCACCGCAGGCCAGCCCTATCACGCGGTCTTGATCGACATCCGCGGCGCCGCGCGTGCCGACAGCCTGCTCCAGGGCCTGCGTGACGGTAACGACCTGACGCCCGTGGTGCTGTTGTTCCGCCCCTCGACAGTGGCCGCCGGGGTCGAGCAGATGCAGCACTTTGAGCGTGCGGCCTACCTGGTCAAGCCGGTCAAACGCACGCAACTCGCGGCTGCACTTTCGACGCTGGTCGAGCCTGCGGTCACTGCGACCAACGCGGCGCCCGCCCCCATGCTGCCGGCAGCCCGCAGTGCGCGCATCTTGTTGGTGGAAGATAACGAAGACAATCGCATGCTGATCAAAGCCTATCTTCGCCAACAACCCTACGAGATAGTGGAAGCCGAAAATGGCGCGCAGGCGGTTGCCTGCTTCCAGGCAGAAAGCTTTGACGTCGTCTTGATGGACGTACAGATGCCGGTCATGGACGGTTACGCCGCGACTCGCGCGATTCGCGACTGGGAACAGGTACATGGCCGGTCGCGGACCGCAATCGTCGCGCTCACTGCCAATG
>CAMCBY010000152.1 GCA_945873015.1 Klebsiella pneumoniae | reverse complement strand
ATGGTACTGGAATCGTTATCCGGGCCTGCGCTGCGACGTCGAATCCTACATCTATCTGCCGTTCCTCGAGGAAACGGGTTATGTGCCGAGCGAGCGTTATGTGCGCGGCAGCGAGATCTTCGCCTATTGCCAGCAGCTTGGCCGGCATTTTCGTCTGTACGAACGCGCGCTGTTTCAAACGAAGATCGTGGACATGCGCTGGCACGAGGCGGCCGCGCGCTGGACCGTGACGACATCACGCGGCGACGAATTTCGCACACGTTTCGTCACCACGCAAAGCGGTATTTTCAGTCGCCCGCAGCTGCCTGGCATTGCGGGCCTCGAGACGTTTGCGGGCCACGTGTTCCATAGCGCACGCTGGGACTACGACTACACCGGCGGAGACACCACCGGCGGGCTCGAGCGTCTGGCGGATAAGCGCGTCGGCGTGATTGGCACCGGCACCACGGCGCTGCAGGTCGTACCTGAACTCGCCAAGGCGGCAAAATCCCTGACCGTGTTCCAGCGCACGCCGACGGCGGTTGGCGTGCGCGACAACGGGCCTACCGACGTCGACTGGTTCCGCTCTCTGCCGCCCGGATGGCAGAAGGCACGCGAGCAGAGTTTCAACCAGATAGCCAATGGAGAGAACGTCGCATGCGCCGTCGACGACGGCTGGGCGCGCTTCTTCCAACGTCTCATCAATGCCACCGAGGCCCTGCCGGCGGATGCACGCACGCCGGAGGCGGTCGCGACGGCGCAGGAGATAGCCGATTTCGAATACAACGAGACTGTGCGAGCCCGCGTCGACGAAGTGGTTCGCTCTCCTGCCAAGGCGGCACAGCTCAAAGCCTGGTATCGCACCCTGTGCAAACGCCCCGGCTTCAGTGACGACTACCTGTCGGTCTTCAACCAGGATAACGTTGCGATTGTCGACGTCAGCACCGGCACGCAGCGCATCACACCGAAAGGCTTCGAGGTCGACGGCGTGGAGCATGCCCTCGACTGCCTCGTGCTGTGCACGGGTTTCGAACTCGGCACGACCTGGGCACACCAGGCCGGCTACGACATCATCGGTCGCGACGGAGTGCGGCTGTCGGAGCAATGGGCGTCGGGGCTGCGCACCTATCACGGTCTCTTCAGCCACGGCTTCCCCAACATCTTCTTCATGGGTCTCACGCAGACCGGCACCACCATCAGCGTGCCGCACATGCTGCAGGAACAGATTGACCATCTGACCTACATCGTCGGCCGCTGCCTCGAGGCGGGCTGGACGCGCGTCGAAGCAACGGCCGATGCAGAGTCGGCATGGCAGCGCGAACTGGAAGCTGTGAACGAACTACGCCGTCCCTTCCAGGAAACCTGCACGCCGGGCTATTTCAACGCCGAGGGCCGCCCCGCAGATCATCGCAGCGCCATCGGCTCGGGCATCTATTTTCCGTCAACGAAATTCTTCGAGATGTGGGCCGCATGGCGCGCGGCGGGCAACTTCGCGGGACTGAGCGTTTCCTGACCGCCGTTCGTTCAATAGGTCCGAGATGTAGAAACTCGTGCCGGCACCACTCGCGCGAGCTTGAACTGGTGCCTGTTCAAGGACTCCGCCCCCTTGCACACCCTACATTTTTGACCGGCGAGCGCCGCTAACTCTGGCGTGAGTGAGGCGCTCTCTTGTACGGCGGAAACTGTGCGGTGGTGCCATTGCGCTTTGCGCTTCACATCGCCAATCTGGGCACAGTTGAGCGCACATGCGCACTAAGCGAGGGCAACCCGATGTTCGGACCCATTGCACGACCCTGGTGGCGGCAACGTTTCGAGTTGCTCGACCACCTCGAGTGCTTAAAATCGCGTCGTCTGCGACTCGATGAAATCACCGTGGCCGGCGTTGCTTATGGCAGCCCGGCAACGCAGCTGCCGCTCGAACGTGTCGTGGCGGCGCATGTCGCCCCGCTAGCGGCGAGTGGACAGTCGCCGCTGTACGCTGCGCAGTTTGATTCGGACCGCGAGCGTCAGCCGTCGGATTTGCAAGAGCGAGTGGCGCGCGCCATCAACGCCGATGGCGTGCTGATGCTAAGGGAGCATGTCGGCGTCGCGCTGCGTGGTGGTGAAGTGCGCGGCATCGAGATTTATCGGCCAGCCCTCGCGCATTTCTGTTACATCCGCAGTTACGTCGAACTGCTCGACCAATTCGGTCTGCCCGCAGCGGTCAAGACTCGCCATGTCGACGGCAGCCCCGCAGAACACATCCTGCTCTACCCGAAAATCAATAAACAACTGGTGTGGGACCGTCGCGACAATGCCCTGAGCGTCGTGCGCCTTGGCGACTTCCTCGAACGACCGCAGAACCAGCGACCGCCGCGCGGAAAACGCAGGGTTCATTTGCCCCGTCTGCCGCCAGGCATGACCTACCCCGTGCCGGGACCGCCGCTCGGGAGTTGGCCCCGACACGCGACCTAACGCGCTGTCACCCGACGCCGGAACACAGCCCCGCCATCTCTGCAGCCAGCGGTGGCATCCCACCCCCGCTATCGCTCAGGATAAAATCCACGTCCGGCAACGTGTAAGCTCATGCGCAGTCCCCGCAGAGCGACACGGCATGCATCATCTCGCCATCCTTCATCCCCTGTTCGCCCTGGCAGCACTGACCGCGCTGGTGCAGGCCTTGATCCCGCTCGCCCGCGTGCGCGCCGCACTGCGCGGCGAGGTCACCCTCGACGACTTCAGCATCGGCGAATCCACGCGGGTGCCGGCAGCGGTCAGCGTCGCCAACCGCAATTACATGAACCTGCTGGAGTTCCCCATGCTGTTCTACGTCGGCTGTCTGCTGGCCTACGTGGCCGCCGAGGTCACACCGACGTTGGTGAGCCTGGCGTGGGCATATGTCGCTCTGCGCTGTCTGCACAGCGCCATCCATCTCACCAGCAACCGGGTCGCGCACCGCGCCTTGGCTTTCGGCGCAAGCAATCTGGTGCTGCTCGCGTTATGGGTGCAGGTCTTCATGCACCTGCCGGCCGGGGCCTGAAGGCCGGCAGCGGCCAGCGCCTGGACGGACGGCCCAGGCAGGACGATGACCGGGGCGCGCCGATAGCGCGCACCGGTAACCTATTCAGCGCAGCCTTCGCGCTCAGGAAAACTGCATAAGCTCGTCCAACGACCCGCCTTTGCCACCGAGCACATGGCGCAGATACTCGTCGTAGGTTTCCATCCACATGCCCGTTGAGCGTTCACGGCCTGCGGCGGCGTCGGTTTTGGTGGTTTTCAAATACCAGTTGTTACAGCGCAGCCAGACCTTGCCCTCGGCCGAGTTCGCGCACAGATCGGTCCAATGCTCTACGGCCTTTTTGGTTGGCTCAAATTGCCCGTAACCGTCATTGCGTACTTTCACAACCAAATCGCTTATGTATTTTGACTGCTGCTCGCAGAGCAAGGTGACATTGGTGACGGGGTTGAGACTCTGCGGCCCGATCATCATGTGGAAATTCGGCATGTCGTCGACATGCAGACCCCATAAGGAATGCGGGCGCGTCATCTGATAATTATTCGCCGCATTCGCGCCGAATTTCTCTGCCAGGCTCACGCCGTTGCGCCCGTAGATCGGAAACGGGATGAGACCATTATCAAAACCGGTCGCGTAGATGATGACGTCGAACTCAAAATGCTCGCCGCGCGCAATCGTCAGGCCGGTTTCATCCACCGACACCACGCCGCCCGCATCGTCGACCAGGTGCACATGCGGCTTGTTGAACGTTGTGTAGTAGTCGTCGATGAACAACGCGCGTTTGCAGAAAAACGGATAGTCCGGCGTCAGCTTTTTGGCAAGCTCAGGGTCTTTGACATCGTTGCGAATGATGTCGCGCAGTTGCGCACAAATCGCCTCGTTCTGTGCTTCGTCGTGCAGGGCATCAAACTCAATGAGCGGCGGCACCGGCGGGAACTCACCCTTCCAGTCGACGTAACGCAGCTTTTCACCATAACCGCCGGCCCTAAAGTTCGCTTCAATATCAGGCGGCGTGGGTTCGTCGTCACGGCGCAAACACCAGGTCGGCGTACGCTGAAAGACATGCAGACTCGTGACGTCATCGACAATGGAAGTGATGACCTGCGCAGCGGATGCGCCGGTGCCGATCACGCCTACGCGTTTGCCCGTCAGTTTTGCGCTGCGGTCCCAGCGTGCGGTATGAAAACTCTCGCCTTTGAACAGACCAATGCCGGGGAACTCCGGCATGCGCGGGCTCGACAACGGGCCGTTGGCGCACACCACATGGCGGCAGGTCACGACTTGCGGGTCGAGGCCAGTCACGGCGTCGACCGTCGTCACTTGCCAGACATCATCACCCTTGCCGAGATATTTGAACTCCGTGACCTTGCGCGAGCAACGAATCTTGTCGCGAATGCCAACATGGTCGGTCATCATTTCCGCGTAGGCGGAGATTTCCGGTTGACTCACGTATTTTTTCGAGGGGATAAAACCGGTGCGATCAAGAAACGGCAGATACGCGTAGGACGGCACATCACACGCCGCACCGGGATAGGACCCTACGCCTTCTTTACTCCACACCCCGCCCACCGAGGGCGTCATCTCAAATATCCGCACATCAGCCACGCCGGCTTCGGCCAAATAGGTCGCGCACAGCAGGCCGGAAAAGCCGGCACCGACAATGACCACTTCAAAACGGGTTTGCTCGTTATTCGATTGTGAACTTTGCTGTTGCGACGATGCGCTCATTGGATTACTCGCAGGTGTGAATGGTCAGGGCAATAAATCGGTCAAGACGGCTAGCGTATGCGACGAGGAATGGTGAGGGCAATCCGAGCAGCCAGGAAATATCACCGCCACGCCGGCGACGCCCTCACGTTTGGCCGCACCAATTTGTGTCACGCAGTGGCATGACCGAGCCTGATAGACAAGAATGTCGCCGGCGAACCGCATCGCGGCGCGCCCCGGGGAAATCATTCAAAAGGCCTTCCGCATGCGTCTGTCTACCCAACTTCTTGCCGTGCATCTGGCCGGGCTCTGCCTGCTCTGCACGACGTTTACGCTCGCGGCGGCTCCCGAACTCAGCAAGGAACCGCGGCCCTATGGGCGGCTGTTTCGCAGTATTGCGGGAGATGAACTCGAGCGCGAGCACGGCATCGGCGTGTTGGGGTTCGCGCACGTCACGGCGGCGTTTGCAGACAACAACATCGCGACCACCCAACTCGCGCAGGGCCGTGGGCGCAGCGTGCAACCGCAAGGCGGACTGGTGCAGGATGAAGGCCTGAATCTCAATCAGGTGGGACTCCTGGTCTGCAAAGGCGCGGGCTGTCCGCCGTTTCGACTGTTCGAACCCAATCGTAATGTCTTAAGCCGCGTGACGCCGTTACCCGGGCCGCGAGGCGACCGTGTAATCGTGGACTGGGCGGTGTCGGCGGTGTTCGGTGAGGACGCCGTATTCTGGAAGACCAAAGGTTTCGACGACTGGCAATGGGACGCGGACGACCGCGAGCGCCTTGCCATCACGCAGTGGTATCTCGATATCTACCTGCCCATCGGCGCCGGCGCATCGTTGCTGGTCGGCAGTTGGCATTCGCCGCTCGCTAATGAAATCGGCTATCCGTTTGTACCGCCCAACTGGTTTTCCTCCCGCACCTATGCCTTCGCCGTCGGCCCGGCCAAACATGTCGGCGTGCTGTCGCAGTTCAAACTGCCGCTGGTCCCGACCGTCGGCCATGCCAGCGTGAGTTTTGGCGTGGTCACCGATTGGAACGCTATCGATTTGGGATCGGGTGGGCAGGAACCCAATTTTCTGTTCGGCGCGAGCTGGCGCAGCCCGGACATGCAGACCTGGATTGATCTTGAGATTATCTACGGCAATGGCGAAGACGACTTCGGCGACGTTACCGTCAATAACGGTATCGCCTATCCGCGCGGAGGCGGCACACAGTTTCTCGCCATGAGTTCGAACAGCGAATTCCTCGATCGCTTCGTCGGCTTCTTTAATGTGCTGCATCACCTGAGTCCATCCGCGAGCCTGGCACTGGAGTCTGTCTACGTGTTCCAGGAGGGTGGTGACCTCGCGCCGCTGCCGTTTGCCATTACGCGCGACTCGTCGATTTATGGTGCCAACCTCGCCTTCCGCTATCGATTGCAGGAGAAGCTTCACAGCGCGATACGTATCGAATGGCTGCGCGACGAAAACGCCGCGAATTTCCTGTGGGGTCGGGTCGGCGCCGGCGGTGGTGATGTCTACGCGCTCAGTGCCAACGTGGCCTGGGAGATAAGCCCGCATCTGCTGCTGCGGCCCGAACTCAAATATGACGTTTATAGTGGCAAAGGGCAGCTGTTTGCGGTCAACAGCAATGGAATTGCGCGCGAAAACCAGCAACTGTTAGGCGTGATGAATTTCGAATTCCGGTTTTGATCGCGCCACTGCGCGTCACTAACACTGGATCTCGAACTCCGTATAGGCACGCCGGTGACCGTTCACCATGACCTCCAGCCCATGTTCGCCGGCGTAATGCTTGCGCGTACTGAAATCAACGATGCGCTGCCGTTTGGTGATGTTGGCCGATGCGCCCGCCTCGAGCCTGAGCTCTTTCAGCTTGAACACCTTGCGCGAGGTGCCGCCATTGGCCTTGCGGTAATGGATGGCGTAGTCGATGACCAGTTGCTGCGCGTGCGTTGACTCGGAGACCACGGAAAAAGACACCGTCAGTGTCTCACCCAGCGCGAGGTGCCGCGGTGTGGCGACGAGGTCATCGACACGCACCTTGGCCGCGCTGTCGAAATCGAACAGCGCGAGCGCGTCGGCATTCCCGGCCTTGATCAAGGTCCGGCTTGCGTGTTTGGCAATCCACGCCGTATGCGGATGTTCGTGACCCCAGGAGCGCAGCAAGGCCACCAGATAATGCGCGTGATCTTTGCTGAAATCGTTGAGGTGATTCGCCACCGACTTGCGCACATAGAGTGCCGGGTCGGCGCGGAGTCGCTCAAGTATCGGCGTCGTGAGCGTTGGGTCCCTGACCACCGCATCCAGGCGGAACGACCACGGCAGGCGCGGGCGGCTGCCTTCCGAAGCCAGACGGCGTACATGTTCACTGTCGTGCTCAGCCCAGCTACGCATCGCCTTTAATGTTGCCGCTACATCGCGACGGAAAAATTCGCGCACCGCGAACTCCGACGAACCAAACTCAGTGAAGTGCTGCAGGGCATCGAGCGAGAACGCCGGGTCTTGCAGACCATACAACGCCACGAAGTCGGGATAGAGCAAGGCGGTATATCCGCGCGGCATACGCTGCGCCACGACCTTCAACACCGCCACCGCCTCACGGAAGTCGGCAGGAAGGTGTTTGTGCAAGGTCTCGCTGGTGTGGCGCATACGCGCGTTGAGTTCGCGCTGCTCGTTGCCGAGCAAAAGCTCGTTGAGCAAGGCCGCCTGCCGTATGCGCGGTGTCGCAGCGTGCACCTCGCTCGCCAGACGTTCGAAATACGCCCGGTTGAACATCTCTTTCAGCGGTTCGGCCATGTCGAAAGAGCCATGCAGGAAAACGAAAACAATTATCGGATTTGCTGCCGACAGCCGCCAAGCCCAATAGCCGCACCATTTCAATGCAGGACGGACGACCTTGTGTGGCAGGTGACACCGCTCCCAGGGCCCGCCCTAATACCCTGCGCAGAGTAAGCCATTGGTCTGCTTTTGCCCTGCTCGGTGAACAACGATGACGTTGTTCAAAACGTCGGATGTTTTATTGCCGGTTTGATCGGCTCTACCTCTATAATTTTGGCGCCCCCATTTGGGCAATACGAATCGACACAATGAGGACAGAGAGAGATGAGTGACAGCAAGCCCGCCCTTCCGCCGTTACGGTTGGACGCCGCCGTGATCGGAGCCGGTGTCGCCGGCCTGTACCAGGTTTACCAACTCCGGCAGCAGGGCCTGGCCGTCAAAGGTTTTGACAGCGCCAGTGGTGTGGGCGGCACCTGGTACTGGAATCGTTATCCCGGCGCCAAGTTCGACTCCGAGAGTTATATCTACCAGTACCTGTTCGACGAAGCACTGTACAAAGACTGGAGCTGGAGCGAGCGCTTCCCGGGCCAGCCGGAGATCGAGCGCTGGATGAACTACGTCGCCGACCGCCTCGATCTGCGCAAAGACTTTCAGTTCGACACCACCATCAAGTCTGCCCACTACAACGAGACCAGCGGCCGCTGGTTGATAACCACGGCGGCAGGTCAGAGCATCGACGCCCAATACCTCATTTCCTGCAGCGGCATGCTTTCGGCGCCCATGGAAAACATGTTCGCCGGCCAGGAAACTTTCGCCGGTCGGGTTTTCCATACCGCGCGCTGGCCGAAAGAGCCGATTGAGTTCGCCGGCAAACGCGTCGGTGTGGTCGGTATCGGTGCCACTGGCATTCAGGTGATCCAGACCATCGCCGACAAAGTCGGGCATCTGAAAGTATTCATCCGCACCCCGCAATATGTCTGTCCGATGGCCAACCCGAAGTATGGCCCCAGCGAGCAGGCGGCCTACAAATC
>CAMCBY010000151.1 GCA_945873015.1 Klebsiella pneumoniae | reverse complement strand
TCCCCTTTGCTGTCGAGGCGGCATGATAGCGCGCCCGCTGCTGCCGTTCAGCGTGGCGACGAGGCCGTATACTGGCCACCCATTCCCGCTACGAAGGACCGTCCCATGCAAGCGCCCTCGCCATTGCTCAGCGCCGCGCAGAATCTGCGGCCCCTGTTGCTTGAGGCCGGTGCCGCTATCGAGCATGCACGGCGACTGACACCCGAGGTACGCGCGGCGCTCACTGCAATGGGCGCGTTTCACCTGCAGCTGGGTCGCGAATACGGTGGCGAGGCGGCCGATCCGCAGAGTTATCTCGACGTCATCGAAGAATTGTCGCGCGGCGATGCCTCGAGCGGCTGGTGCGCGATGGTGGCGTCGGAATCGAGCGCCTGTCTGAACGCATGGCTCGCACCCGAAGTGATACGCACGATGCTCGGGCGCAATCCACTCGCGGTGGTGTCCTTGACCGCGGTCGGCAAGGGCCGCGCGGTCGCGACTGACGACGGTCATCGCGTCAGCGGACGCTGGCGCTTCACCAGTGGCTGTCGCCACGCCGACTGGTTGGGCGCGTTGTGTGTGGTGCATGACGGAGAACAGCCGCGCGTCAATGCGCTCGGCGCGCCGGACATCCGCCTGCTGTTCGTGCCGAGCAGCGCGGCCACCATCATCGATACCTGGCATACCAGCGGCCTCAAGGGCACCGCCAGCGACGACTTTGAGTTGCACGAGGTGTTCGTGCCCGCCGCCCACGGTTTCGGCCTGCGCGATACGCCGCGCGACGACAGTCCGGCGTGGCGCATTCCGCTCGGCCTGCGGCTCGCCATGAGCAAGGCGGCGGCGGTGTGCGGCATGGCGCGCGGCGCACTGGATGCGACGCTGCCGCTGCTCGAGCGCACGCCCTTTGCCGGCGCGCGACCGGCGCGTGAGGAGACGCGGGTGCAGTCCGGGCTGGCTGAGGCACAAGGCGCCATCGAAGCCGGCCGCGCCTACCTCGCGCGCGAAGTCGCCGCACTCTGGCAGCAGGTCTGCGCCGGCCAGACTTTGACTGTGACCGACGTCGCACGAACGCGCCTTGCGGTGGTGGTTGCGGCACGCTCGGCGCTGGGCGCGGTCAACACCTTGCAGGAACTTGCGGGCACCGCCGGCGTGTTCTGTCCCGCTTTCGATCGCGCGGTGCGCGATATCAATGTCGCACGCCATCATCTGCAACTGCAGGCCCATGTGATGGAAGACATCGGTCGTGTGATGCTGGGGCAGGCACCGCTGAATCCGCTGTTCTGACTGCAGGTGCGAATTTATTCGCACATTCAAGGGCGCGCTTGGGCGCTCAGCCGCGGCTGGTAATGTGCGAATGAATTCGCACCTACAGTGGGACACATGTTCAGGCGGTGCAGCGCACTATAATCCCCCCACCACCGCCACCCGTGGCGCAAAATCGCTGAGTGATGAATTTCGACGACCTCCCCCCAGACTGGCGCACTCATCTCGTCATTGAAGGCAGTGCCGAACAGCCTTGTGTGTGGCTGACGGGTGCATGGGTATTGCGCGGCGACGTGCCGCGCTTTGCCCGCATCACCGCGCAGTTTGTCCTGGCAAAACGGGTCGTGCTCGGTGCGCGGGACCTGACCGCTTGGGATTCAAGCGCGGTCAATTTTCTCGCCGGCATCGTGCGCGACTGTCGCGCGCGCAAGGTCGAGGTCGATGATTCAGCGCTGCCCGAGGGTCTGCGGCGCATGCTGGCGCTGGCCTTTGCAGTGCCACCCCCGCCGCCACGCGCGACACCCGCCGCACCCGGGTTGCTGGCGCGGGTCGGCACGAGTGCGCTCGAGGCATGGCGCGACTGGCCGGCGATGGTCGAGTTCGCTGGTGAGATCCTGTTGTCCCTGGGCCGTTTCGTCACCGGTCGAGCCCGCTATCGACGCCAGGATTTTGCCTATCTCATCGACGAAGTCGGGCCGCGCGCGCTGCCGATAGTGTCGCTCATCAGTTTCCTGGTCGGCACCATCCTTGCCTACATGGGCGCGGTGCAGTTGGCCTTGTTCGGCGCCAGCATTTATATCGCCGACCTGGTCGGCATCGGCGTGGTGCGTGAAGTGGCGGCGCTCATGACCGGCATCATTCTGGCCGGCCGCACCGGCGCGGCCTATGCCGCCCAGATCGGCTCCATGCAGGTCAACGAAGAAATCGATGCGCTGCGCACCCTAGGCGTGTCGCCCATCGACTATCTGGTGCTGCCGCGTATGCTGGCACTGATTCTGATGGTGCCGGTATTGACCTTGTACGCCGGCATCGTCGGCATTCTCGCCGGCATGACCATCGCGGTGCTGGTGTTCGATGTCGGTATGTACGAGTACTACAACGAAACCCTCTCGGCACTCGAGCTCAAACATTTTGCGGTCGGCCTGATCAAGGGCACGGTCTACGGCGGTCTGGTCGGTTTCGCCGGTTGTCTGCGCGGTATGCAGTGCGGTCGCAGTGCCCAGGCGGTCGGCGAGTCGACCACCTCGGCGGTGGTGCTTGGCATCCTGCTCATCACAGTCTCGGCTTCGGTCTTGACCATCGTGTTCCAGAAGCTCGGCATCTGACATGACCACCGCCCCGCCGCACATCGAATGCCGCAACCTGACCATGGCCTATGGCGATTACGTCATCCAGCGCGATCTGAATTTCACCATCAACCGCGGCGACATCTTCGTCATCATGGGCGGCAGCGGCTGCGGCAAGAGCACGCTGCTGCGCCAGATGATCGGACTGGTGCGACCGGCCGCCGGCACGGTGTTGTACGATGGTATGGACTACTGGGCGGCGAGCCCTGAACAGCAAGTGCAGCGCCAGCGTGGTTTCGGCATCCTGTTCCAGGCGGGCGCGCTGTGGAGTTCACTGACGCTTGCCGAAAACGTTGCCCTGCCTTTGCAGGAGTTCACCGACCTGCCACCCGATCTGATCGCCGAGGTGGTGTCTTTGAAGTTGTCTCTGGTCGGGCTCGGCGGCTTTGAGGATTTTTATCCGTCCGAGATCAGCGGCGGCATGAAAAAGCGCGCCGGTCTCGCGCGCGCGATGGCGCTGGACCCCGAGATCCTGTTTTTCGATGAGCCCTCTGCCGGTCTCGACCCCTTGAGTTCGCGACGGCTCGACGATTTGATCCTGGAACTGCGCGATAGTCTCGGTGCAACCGTGGTGCTGGTCACCCACGAGCTGCCGAGCATCTTTGCGATCGCCAACAACTCGGTGTTCCTGGATGCCGATACGCGCACCATGATTGCTTATGGCAATCCGCGCGAACTGGCCGAACACGGTGTGGACAAAGTGCGTACATTTCTCAAACGGGGCGAAGCATGAGCAAACAGGCCAATCCGAAACTGGTCGGTGCGTTCGTACTCGGCGCGGCGGCGTTACTGGTGGCGGCGGTCATTCTGCTTGCTGACGGTGGTTTCTGGCGCGACCGGCCGTCCTACATCATGTATTTCGAAGGTTCGACCACCGGCCTGCAGGTCGGCTCGCTGGCGGTGTTTCGCGGCGTGAAGATAGGCACGGTGCAGAGCATCGGTCTGTCGGTCGATGAGCAGAGTTTCGACTTCCTGGTGCCGGTCGTCATCCGTACCGACGAATATGCGCTCAAGAATCTCGAAGGCGACAACGTGCCGCTCACCTCGCTGACCGAGAACAACGACTTGATCAAACGCGGCCTGCGCGCGCGGCTGAAGACCTGGAGTTTTCTCACCGGGCAGTTGTATATCGACCTCGATTTCTACCCTGACAAAGCCGCCACCTATCACGGCAAGGACAACGGCCCGCGCGAGATCCCGACCTTGCCGACCGAAGTCGAAGAACTCACCAACAAACTCGACAAACTCAACGTCGAGAAACTGGTAGACGACATCTCGACCATCTCGGCCTCGGTGCGCAGCCTGGTATCGTCGCCGGCCGCTGGCCACGCACTCGAGAATCTCGACGCCACGCTCGACCATCTGGCCTCGCTCACCGCGCAGCTCGACAACCGCACCAGCAAGGTCACCGACGACGTGCGCACCGTCATGGACGAAGCCGCGGCCACCTTGCGCACCACTCGCAGCGCACTCGAGGAAAGCACCGAGACGCTCAAAGTCGGCCGCAAAACACTCGCCAGCATCGACGCTGGCGCGAGCAATATCGCGGCGCTGACGCGCGCCGATGCCGGACCGGTGCTGGCCCTGACCCGCGCCAGCGAGGAACTCGCCGCCACAGCGCGCAGCCTGCGTGCAATGTCCGGCGAGGACTCCGTCACCACCGCACGCCTGAACGCGGTGCTGAAAGAAACCACCGCCGCTGCACGCGCGTTGCGCGTGTTGGCCGAAGCCATCGAAACCCAGCCCGAATCGTTGCTCCGTGGACGGCGCAGCGAAGGATCAGCGCAATGACGAGACCTGCCCTGTTATCGCGTGCCAGCTCAGGGCTGGCGCTGTGTGTCCTGCTGCTCGCTGGCTGCGCACATACACCAAAGCCGGATTATTACGTGCTGAGTGCGCCCGCGGGTGCAGCCGGCGAGCGCATGCGCGCCGGCCCGACGCTCGGCCTCGGGCCAATCACCTTGCCCGAATACCTCGACCGCCCGCAGATAGTCACGCGTGCCAGCGACTCACGTCTGGTGCTGTCCAATGAACATCGCTGGGCCGAACCACTGGCGGCATCGTTTGCACGCGCCCTGCATACCGCGCTCGAGCGGGCCTTGCCGGATCAGAGTGTGGCGCTGCATCCGTGGCGCAGCACGCTCACCCTGCAACGCCAGGTGCGTCTCGATGTCACGCGCTTCGAGCGCGACGCCAGTGGCAGTTTTCACTTGAGTGCGCGCTGGAGCGTGAGCGCGCTTGATGCCGAGCAGAGCGTCGATACCCGCGTGCTTGATATCGACATACCCGTCAACGGCAAACAAGATGATTACGATGCGCTGGTCGCCGCCGCCAACGGCGCGGTGGCCGCGCTCGCCACCACTATCGCGTCGCAATTACAGGCGCCCTGAGCGCCGTCCACACAAAGGGGAAACACCATGCTCAAGGTCTATCACGCACCGCGTACCCGTTCCATTCGTATCCTGTGGTTGCTCGAAGAACTGGGTTTGCCCTACGAAATCGAGAAGGTCGCGTTCACGCCCAAACCCATGCCCTTTGGCCAGAGCGCACCTTTCGGCAAGGTGCCGGCCTTGAGCGACGATGACATGACCATGTTTGAATCGGGCGCGATGGTCGAATACATCCTCGAGCGTTATGGCAATGGCCGTCTCGCACCGGCTGTCGGTCATGGCGACCGGCCCGCCTATCTGCAATGGCTGCATTTCGCCGAGAGCACCGCATTTGCGCCGGTCTCGGTGGTGGTGTGGATGAAGCTCTATCGACAGGACGCCGAGCAGAATGCGGCCATCATCGCCGATGCCCAGGTGCGTGCCGCGGTTGCTTTCGAGTTCCTCGAAAAGCACATGGGAGATCACGATTATCTGCTGCCGAGTGGTTTCTCGGCCGCCGACATCATGATGGGTTTTACCTTAAATGCGGCGCGCAGCTTCGGCATCATTGACGAAAAATTCGCCAAACTCGACGCCTACTCCAAACGCCTCGCCGCGCGCCCGGCGCTGGTGAAAGCCGCAGCACTGTAACGCCCGCAGGTGCGAATTTAATCGCACCTTTCTTTGCATGCTCTGGCATTGAATGTGCGAATGAATTCGCACCTACACCTGCAGGTGCGATTTTAATCGCACATTCATCGCACACCCCATCCTCAATAAGGCGTCTGGCCCACCTTGCGCCCCAGCGCATACGCCTTTTCGATATTCCCAAGGAACAACTCGTAGAAATCCCGCAGCGCGCCGTTCATTTGCTCGGCCGGCAGGCCGTTCTCGGTGTAATGACCTTCCCAGCGCACCTTGGTGTGGCTCGCGTCAATGGTGGAGAAATTCACCACCGCCACATAGTCGAGCATCGGTAACGGATAATTCTCGACGATGGAGTAGACGATGACATGCGGCGCGCAGGCGACATCGAGGCGCTCGATGATCTGCCCCTCGATGCCGAGCTCCGGCTTGAATACCGCAAAACGACGCGAGCCAATGGTATTACCTTCACAACTGAACTCGGTCAGGTTGCCGGGCGGGTGAAGTTTGTCGAGGGCGCCGAAATCCGCCAGCCAGTCCCAGACGTATTGATGAGGTGCGTTGACGGTGCGTTCGAGGACGGCGACGGGCATGGCAGGTTCTCCCCTGGGTAAACGTGAGTGGACATGGATAGACGTGGGTCATTGTGCATCACTGCACGGCTCGCACCCTAACAGAGTGGCGAAAAACTACTGCCCATCGGCGCGGCTCAGCGTCGGCGCGGCAACGGGTTAGAATCGCCGACCCCGCGAGCAGCGGCCGCATCCATCAGCGGGCCCGCGTGCGGCAGGCATTGATTCAAGCGTTTTCAGGTGTCATGGTTTTATCCGGGAGTGCGGTTTGTGAGTGTTGCGCAAGATAGTTTCGATGTGATCGTGGTCGGCGCCGGTTTGTCCGGCATGTATCTACTGCAGCAATTGCGCACGCGCGGCCTCAAGGTGCGCGTGCTTGAAGCCGGCAGCGGTGTGGCCGGCACCTGGTACTGGAACCGTTATCCGGGCGCGCGCTGCGACTCCACCGCCGAGTGCTACCAATACTGGTTTTCCGACGAACTGCTGAACGAATGGAACTGGAGCGAACGCTACCCGGCGCAGGCCGAGACCGAGCGCTATTTGAACTACGTGGCGGACAAGTTCGCCCTGCGCGACGACATCCAGTTCAACACCCGCGTGGCGGCCGCCGATTTCGACGAGGCCAGCGCCCGCTGGACGGTCACAACCCAGGCCGGCGAGCAACTCCATACTCAGTTTCTGGTGATGGCTACCGGCGGCCTGTCGACGCCGACCATTCCGAATTTCGCGGGTTATGGGGACTTTAAGGGCATCTCCTTCCATACCGCGCGCTGGCCGCGCGAGCCGGTGGATTTCAGCGGCAAGCGGGTCGGCGTGATGGGCACCGGCGCGACCGGCATCCAGGTCATTCAGACCATCGCACCGCAGGTCGCCCATCTCACGGTGTTCCAGCGCACGCCGACCTATGCGATTCCGATGCGCAATCCCAAATACGATGCCGCGCGCATGGCCGAGTTACGTGCGCAGTATCCGCAGATGAAGGAACTGGTGCACAACACCTTTACCGGCAATGACTATGACTTCGGTACGGTGCTGTTCGCCGATCTGACGCCCGCCGAACGCGAAGCGCGGCTGTGGGAATACTGGGCCGATGGTTCGCTCAAATTCTGGGTCGGCGCTTTCGGTGAATTGTTCGCCGATCAAGTGGTGAACGACTACGTATCGGAATTCGTGCGCGAGCGCATTCGCGAGCGGGTGCAAGACCCGGCGGTCGCCGCCAGACTGACCCCGACTGACTACGGCTTCGGCACGCGCCGCGTGCCGCTAGAGTCGGGCTACTACGAGGTCTTCAACCAGCCCAATGTGACGCTGGTCGATACCACCGCGACACCTATCGAGCGTTTCACCGCCGGCGGCGTCAAAACCAGCGACGGCGAACAGGCCCTCGACATGATGATTTTTGCGACCGGCTTCGATGCCGGCACCGGCGCGCTGACCGCCATCGATATCCGCGGCCGCGATCGCCTGCTGTTGAAAGACGCATGGGCGCAGGACGGCATCCGCGCGTGGATGGGCCTGCAGGTGCATGGTTTCCCGAACATGTTCATGATCATGGCACCGCTGTCGCCAGCCGCCGCGTTCTGCAACGTGCCGACCTGCTCACAGCAGCAGGCCGACTGGATCAGCAACTGCATCACCTACACCTTGGGCAAACAGGCCAGCTCCATCGAACCGAGTGCCGCCGCCGAAGCAGCATGGGGCGAACATCACGACGAACTCGCCAACGCGACCCTCGTGCCCAATACCAAATCCTGGTACATGGGCTCCAACATCGACGGCAAACCGAAACGCCTGCTCGCCTATGTCGGCGGCGCCAGCACTTATCGTCATGCCTGCGACAAGGTCGCCGCCGAGGGCTACAAGGACAGCATCTTCCGCTGAGAGCAGTGCTCACCCGAATGTGCGAATGAATTGGGTGTAGGTCTGAAACTGATGTTACGAACCAAGCGCTTGGTAGTGCCAAGCTTAATCCCGGCAACAAACTGGGATCGGTAGGGACCCATAGCCGTATTAAGCGCGATATCGCACCGGCACGATCGTTCAGGTCATTGTGGGTCAGACTTCAGTCTGACACTGTCGTGAAAGCCTCCTGCCGCCAATCGCCTGTGAATGTCAGACTGAAGTCTGACCCACAGAAGATCACGTGCCGACGCTCAGTTTGAGACCTACACCCGATGAATTCGCACCTACAGAAGGAGCACGATCTCCTGTAGGTGCGATTTCAATCGCACATTCAATGCCGATGCGCAGAGCTCTCGTGTGGGTAGGAATGTGCGAATGAATTCGCACCTACGGGAACATCCCGATCATCACATCCTTGGCGGTCGTAATGAAAGTCGTGATGTC
>CAMCBY010000150.1 GCA_945873015.1 Klebsiella pneumoniae | reverse complement strand
TCCTACTACAAAGACACCGGGCAGTTTCCTATTCACAACGGCGCCTCGGCCAATGCCAACCAGCATCAGTTGATTCGCCAGGGCACCGCCGTGCCCGGCTGGAAAGGCCCCTATGTTGGGCAGGAACTGGTCAATCAGTTCAAGCCCGGCAGCAACCTGCTGGTCACGACCGGTGCGGCTGCCGCCAACCAGTTTGATTTCGATGGCAACGGCGCGGCCGATACCACCGGCACCTCATCTTTCATCCAGATTGATGGTCTGACCGCCGATCAGGCCATGCGCGTCAGCGACGCGCTCGACAAGGATGGCGGCACCACCACCGGCGCCAAGGCGTGGTTTGCCGGCGGTCGGGTCAAGACCAACAACGGTGCCGCGCCGGCCGCCGCCGCGGCCAACGTCGTGCTGTTCGTACACATCGCCTCCAACTGACCCACACGCAGGTTGCCCGATGAACGGACCACTCAATGCGGTACCGGCCGCGGGCAGCAAGCGGCCGCTCGGCGAGCGCCTGCTCGCCGCCGGCGTCATTACCCGGCCGCAGCTCGATCTGGCGCTGCGCGAAGGACGACGTCAGGGCAAGATGCTCGGCGAGAGCCTGATAAGTTTAGGCTTCGTCACCGCTGAGACACTCACCAACTCGCTGGCCGACGAGGCCAATTCAGAAGTCATCGATGTCGCGACTGCGGTCGTCGATGACGCTGTGCTGGCACTCGTGCCTCACGAACTCGCCAAACGTTATCGCGCATTACCGGTGCGTCGTGACGGCGATACCCTGACCGTGGTGTTGAGCAACGCGCTCAACGTGGTCGCCATCGATGCACTGGAACGCGCCACCGGTCTGCGCCTCGATGTCGCGACTGCGCCGGAAGCAGATCTGGTCGACGCCATCGAACGACACTACGCGCAGCGCAGTTCCATCGAAGAAACCATCGACGGCATCATGCGCGAAGGTATCGTCGGTGACAGCGACGAAGACGATGCGCAGGCCAGCGGCATGATTCGCCTGGTCGAGGAAATCATCGCGCTCGGCGTCAAGGCGCGTGCCACCGACATTCATCTCGAACAGGAAGAACGCATTATCCGCGTGCGCATACGGGTCGATGGCATCCTGCGCCAGGAAGTGTTGATCCCGGTGGCGCTCGGGCCGGCCCTCGCGGCGCGCATCAAGGTGATTGCCGGACTGAATGTGTCCGAGAAACGCGTGCCGCAGGACGGCCGCATCAATTTCAAATTCGGGCGCCGCGAAGTCGATCTGCGCGTCTCGACCTTGCCCACCCAGTATGGCGAAAGCATCGTCATGCGCATTCTTGAGAAGGGCAATATCCACGTTACTTTCGACCAGCTCGGTCTGCAACCGGAGGCTGGCACACGGCTGCTCGAGGCGGTCGCGCGTCCGCATGGCATGGTGCTGGTGACCGGGCCTACCGGCAGCGGCAAGACCACCACGCTTTACACCGTGCTTGGCCAGGTCGACGCCATGCAGCTCAGCGTATTCACGCTCGAAGACCCGATTGAGTACGGTCTGCCACTGATTCGTCAGACCCAGGTCAAACCCGATATCGGACTGACGTTCGCCTCGGGTTTGCGCGCCCTGTTGCGTCAGGACCCGGATGTCATTCTTCTCGGCGAAATTCGCGACGCCGAAACCGCGCAGCTTGCGGTGCGCGCAGCCCTGACCGGCCATCTGTTGTTGTCGACCTTACATACCAACGACGCTATCGGCGCGATCCCGCGGCTGGTCGATATGGGCATTGAACCGTATCTATTGACCTCGGCCTTGTCGGCCGTGGTCGGGCAACGTCTGGTGCGGCGCATCTGCAGCGCGTGTAAACAGGAAGTCGAGAATCCCGCTGAGGAATATGAGCGTTTGCGCAACGTGCTCGGCGCGCTCAAGACCGGCCCGCTGTGGGTCGGTGCTGGCTGCAGTCTGTGTCGCAACAGTGGCTATCGCGGGCGCGTCGCCATTTATGAAGTGCTGAACATCGATGAGCGTTTTCACGGCCCGATATTGAAGGGTGCCGAGATGTCTGAACTGCGACGTCTCGCCCTCGAAGAAGGTATGCAGAGTATGCTCGACGATGGTCTGGCCAAAGCGCATGCCGGGCTGACCACCCTCGATGAACTGGTTCGTGTTGTGCGCTGAGCGACGGTTCATACACCATGCTCAATTTTGCATATCGCGCCATCGACAGGGACGGCAACGGGGTGGCCGGCACTCTCGCAGCGACCGATGAGCAGTCACTCGCCGAAAAACTGCAGGCGATTGGTTACTGGCTGGTTGAAGCCAAGACCTGCAAACCCGATGAGCTCAAAGAAGTCAGCCGCGTCAAACGTGCCGATCTCGCCGAACTGTTCAGCAACCTCGCGGTGTTGCTCGACGCCGGCTTGAGCATCGTGTCAGCCATGCGCACGCTCGAAGCCGAGAGCGAGGAAGAAGGATTGCGGCGCGTGTTGACCGACGTGCGTCTGAATATCGAGACCGGCACCAGTCTTGGCGAGGCTTTGGCGCGCCATCCGAAAATCTTCGACGAGCAGATCCGCAACACCATCGCGGCCGGCGAGTACGGCGGCAATCTGGCCGAGTCGTTGCGTGAGATAGCGCGTTATCTCGAATGGCTGCAACGCCTGCTGGCGGACGTTAAACAGGCCAGCACTTATCCAATTGTGGTGCTGTGTGTGCTGGTCGCGTTCATGATGTTGCTGTTCGGTTTTGTGGTGCCGAAGTTCGCCGCGATCCTGACTGAACTCGGCCTCGAATTGCCGACCGTGACCAAGGTCGTGATTGGTGTCGGCGGTTTTGTGCAGCACTACGGTCTCGTCACCTTGGTGGGTATCGGCCTCACGGTCGGTGCTGTGCGTCTCGCCTTGCAGCGTGTGCCGGCCGTGGCATTCGCACTCGACCGCTTCAAGTTGCGTATGCCGGTGTTTGGCAAGCTGAACCAGATGATTTGTCTGTCGCGCCTGACTCATCAATTGGCTCTGTTGCTGAAATCGGGCGTGCCGATCACGACCGCGCTGGAACTGTGTCAACACTCGGTCGGCAATCGGGTCTACGGCGAACTGGTCGGCGCGTCTCTCAACGTCGTCTTGCAGGGTGGCGTGCTGAGTACGGCATTTCGCGAACAGGCCGATATCCCGGGCATGTTGGTACGTATGATCGCAGTCGGCGAAGAAACCGGGCGCATGGAATATGCCCTCGGTCATGTCTCCCATCATCTGGACGAAGAGATTCCGCGCCGCATCAAAAAGCTGTTCGGCGTCATCGAGCCGCTGGTCATGCTGACTTTAATCAGTCTGGTCGGCACGGTGGCGATGGCAATTTTCCTGCCCTTGATGAGCATGATAGGCGGGCTCGGACGATGAGCCGCGCACGACTCTCATCCATCCGCGGTTTTACGCTGATTGAAATGATCGGCGTGCTCGCGATTATCTCGACGCTGGCGGCGGTGCTGGTGCCGAACGTAGTCAAAACCGTCGACGAAGCGGTGATGGAGGCCGAGGGCAAGAATCTCACCACGCTCGCTGGCGCACTCGACACCTATACCACCAGCATCAAACGTATTCCCAATACCGCCGGCTGGGTGGCGGCGCTGGCCGGCGTGACCAGCATGAGCACCAACAAGGTCAATCTCAATGAACGCGGCTTTCGCCGCGGCTATTACGCCGATCCGCGTTTCTTCACCAATGCCGCGACCGCGTTCGCCGGCTACACCCAGACCAACGGCCGCACCACCGCACCAATCTCGCCACGCATCATGATCGTGTCAGACTTGACGCGTAATGCGCCGGCCGTACCGACCACGGCGGCGGCGTTTAACGCTATCTGGAACCAGACCGCCGGCGCGACCGTGGTGGAAGGCGCGCGCGTGCGCGTGCAACGGATACACCTCGGCGGTTGGTTTCTGCCGGTATTGCTCACCAATCAATTCACCAGTGCGGTCGGCTACAACATCGAGGCCGGCGGCACGGTGTCCTTACCGGCGGTCGGTGCCGGCGGCGGTACCGGCGTCACCCGTTATCTTCTGAAAGGCAGCAAGGTGTCACTGCGCAAGCCGCCGTTTCCAAGCGGCGCGCTGGAACGCGCGGTGCTGGTCACGGCCGCGCGCGAACTGAGCTATGTCTCGTCCGGGGGGGCCACGCCGGTGTGGTCGTGGAGCGCGCCATGAGCAAGCTGGTCGGTGTCATCAGTTGGGTGTTCGGCGAGTTTCGCGCGGTGCGTATGCATCGCGGCAAGGTCACGGGGGTTTATCACGCCGCTGAGACGGTTGCCGATCTGGCGGCCTTTGCCGAAGCGGTGAGTACTGCGCACACCGCGCTGGCCTTGCCGTCCGGTCCGATAGCGGTGGTCTTCGCCAACGACGATAGCGGACACATGTCGTTCGAAGCACCGCCGACCTCGGCCGCCGATCTCGAACGCATGGTGGCGCGTCGGGTGGAGAGCGATAAGACTTTCAACGAGGCCGCCGCGTGGAGTTATCGTGCGGTGGCCGACGAGCGTGCCCAGACTGGCCGTTCGGTATTGCTGCATCTTGCACCCAAGCGTCTGGTCGATGCGATGATCCGCATCTGCGAAGAGCACTTCCTGCAGGTGCGATCGATAGTGCCGCTGGCTGAGCTGGTGGCAAACATTTCACGCCCCGCCTGCAGCACGCCCGAGGAAGTGGTGATTGCGACCGTGGTGCTGCGCGAGCGTGCGGTGCTGTGCGTACTGCGCGCCGATGGCAGTGTGGTGTTTGCGCGCACCGTCGCCATCGGCGAACACGACGCGCCCGATGAACGCGTATTGCTCGAAATCAATCGCACCGCGCTGTTCGCCAAACAGAAAATCGGCAAGTCCATCGACGCCAGTTGTGTGTTCGCCGCCGATGGCGAGCTTGCCGCCAGACTGGCACCGGCGCTGGAACTGCCGCTGCGCGAGGTGGCGGTGGAGGACAGCGAGTTCACCTGGGCGCGCGCCGCCGGCAGCATCGATCTCACCCCGCTCGGCAATCTGGTCCCGCGCTTTCGGCAACGCGCGCTCTCGCAACGCGCGTTGACCCGTGCCGCGATGCTCTCGACCGTGGTGCTGTGGGGCGTGGCTATCGTCAGCGTGAGCTGGGTCGCGCAGTTCAATGCGCGCGTCGCAGGGCGTGGTGCGATCGCGCAGGCCAATCTGCCCGCGCTCGAAAACGAAAGCGCCGCGCTCAACAGCCAGTTCGAACAATTGAGTGCACAACAGCAGCGTCTCAGGGAACTCAAGCCCAGTCTGGTGCCGGTGCCGACCGGCTTCATGCACCAGGTGGCGCGCGACCTGCCGCCCAGCCTGACGCTTACACAGGCCAGCATTCGGCGCGGCGAGGAGGGGTGGGACTTCCGCCTTGAGGGTTTTGCCGACAGTCGCCTCGAAACAACCCTGCCTACACTTGAACAATTGAGCGCGACGCTGGAAGACTCCCCTTGGAATGGTCATGTCAATCCGACCTGGCGGCAGACCTGGCTTCAGCAATTGCGCAGCGGTGCAGCCGCCAACGGCCCGATACGCTTTGCGTTGCGCGGACAGCTCAAGTGACGACTGCCACTGAAAGACGTCGCGACGGCCGCGCTACGCCACCGGCCGACTGGCGCATCCGTGTCGCGCAACGGGTCAGCGAAGCGGCTGACTGGTTCGCTCGCAATCTCTACACCAAAGCGCTGCTCGCCAGTTTGTTGATTGCAGCGCTGGCCGTGGTGTTCTGGTCAATGACCATGCAGTTGCAGACCGCGAACGAATACAACAGCGCCGTTCAGCGAGAGGTGAGTCTGCAGCTCGCGCTCGACGACCTCAAGGCGACGGTATTACGTCTGCAGTACCAGAAGCTCGAAGACCAGATTGAAGCCGCCGAACAAAGACTCATCCCCGATTACGGCACGCTCGCGAGCTGGCTGTATCAGATGCAGGCGGCGAGTGCCAGCAACGGCATCGTGCTGACCTATACGGTCAACGAGGAACAGCATCTCGACACCCGTCCTGGCCTGTTGGCGGTGCCGCTGGTGCTGACGGTACAAGCCCATGAGAACAGCCAGGCTGAACCCTATGCTGCCGGCCTGGCCTTGTTGCGACGCCTCGCTGAAGGGCCGTGGGCGGGCGAACTGGTGGCCGCCTTTGGCGAGGGTGAGGGGCGTGGCCTGACCCGCATGAATTTCGAATATCGCATCTGGATGCGCACCCGCGATGGTTTCGATGGCGACCCGAGCCACAGCCCCGACGAGGGCGAGGGCGTTGATGGCGACGAACCGGCTTCGCTGGTAAGCGCGCAGACTGACCTCAGTGAGGCCTCGCCGTGAACAAGCTGTTGCGCAACCCGTGGGTGGTCGCCGCTCTGGTGATCAGTATGGCCGCGCTGTGGTGGGTGCAGATGCGCACGATTTTTTTTCCCGGCGGCCTGAGCGAAGAGGTGCCGGCGGAAGTGGTGGTGGTGAGTGAAACGGTGAGTGAGCCGTTGCCTGGCGATGACGCCAGCGCGGCCGAGACGCTGACCATCGTGCCCTTGTCCGAGCATGAACTCAAAGCTACCGCTCTGCGCTGGGACAGCGTGCCGGCGCGTGACCCTTTCGGGCCATTGCGCAAGCCGGTCACGACCGTGCTCGCAGCGCCGGAAGTGCTGACACCGAACGCGCCCGTGCCGGCAGTGGTGGTGCCGAGTGTGCCCGTCATGCCGACGCTGGAAGCGGTACTGAACACGCCATCGGCCCATATCGCCGTTATCGATGGCCACATGGTGCGGGTCGGCGACCGCGTCAGGGGGCGCGCGGTGCTCAAGATAGACAACGCCTCGGTCGCCTTGGGGCGCAGCGCCGAGGCCGACCCACCACTGCTGCTCAAACTGCCATCCCGTTAAATCTGGCGCTCCCGCCGGCGCAGCACCTGCCTGGTCCTGCGAGCGTCAGCAGTCTGCCCTAAAGCTTCCGTCCACCGGCGCCGATAGCGCTATTGGGTTGAGGGACTCGTTCACCGAGAGGGATGACCAGATGAATTCTCCACGCACACTTTCCTGTGCCGTTGCCGCGCTTTTGCTGGCGGGCTGCAGCACACCGCCGGCACGTCAGAGCGCGCCTGTCGCGCCGCCGGTCGCCACCGCCACGCCGCTACCGGCGGCCACACCGACCGTGCTGCCGCCGCCGCTCAGTGCGCGACTGGTGATGCCGACCAGCGGCACCGATCAATTGCCGACCCAGGCCACCGAACAGCTCTACAGTTTTTTCGCGCGTGATTTCCCCATCGACCAGGTGTTGGCGCTGTTCGCACGCGCCTACAAGCTCAATATCGTGGTCGACAGAGACGTGACCGGCTCCATCAATGTTGAATTCCACGATCTGCCCTTCGATCAGGCGATGGAAGCGATGCTCGGCAGCCTCGGCTTCCACTGGGAGCGGGACGGCGGTCTGGTGCGCGTGCGTTCCACCGCGACTCGCACATTTACCGTCGATTACATTCGTGTGGTGCGCCAGGGCGAAGCCCAGGCGACTTCATCCAGTACTACCAGCGCGGCGTCGGGCGGCGGCGGGGCTGCTGCGGGCGGCGGTGGCGGTGCGAGTGGCAACAACGGCGGTGGCGGCGACAGCGGCGCTGGCGCGCAGGGGGGCGGCAGCGTATCTGTCAGCCAGCAGGGTAGCGTGCCGTTCTGGGATGAACTCGAAGTGCAGTTGCGCTCCATGCTCTCGCCCAATGCGCGTCTGGTCGTCAATCGCACTGCCGGCACCATCATGGTCACCGACCAGATGCGTCGTGTGCGCGAAGTCGGCCGTTATCTCGGCGACGTCAACGAAGCCGTACAGCGCCAGGTGGATATTGAAGTGCGCATTGTCGAGGTGTCGTTGAACAATGATTTTTCACTCGGCATCGACTGGCAGCGCGCCATGTCGCAAGTCCACAGCGGCAAACAGATAGACTTCAATACTTCAACCATCGTCACGCAACCCGCCGGCGGCGTGACGCCGGCCGCCAATGTGTTTTCCCTGGGGCTGCTCGACGTTGCGACCAGCGGCGCGATTCGACTGTCGGGCGTCATCGATGCGCTCAAACAGCAGGGTGACGTGCGGGTGGTCTCACAACCGCATATCCGCACGCTCAATAATCAGGCCGGCATGATCAAGGTCGGCACCGACCGCACCTTCTTCCGTCGCGAGCAGGTCACCAACACCACCACCGCAGGCGCGACCATTTCATCCAACGACATTCCGCAGATCGTGACCGAAGGCATCGTGTTGGGGTTGACCCCGCAGATCTCCAATGACGGCTGGATCATGATTGACGTCTATCCAGTCATTACGCGCGTGTCGAGCATCGCGCAGGTGATAGGTCCCGGCGGTCAGGTGCAGAGCACTGCGCCGAACCTCGATATCCGTCAATCGACCTCGCTGGTGCCCGCGCAGAGTGGCGAAACCATCGTCATCGGCGGCTTGATCTCGGACACCAGCAGCGACACCACACGCGCCGTGCCGGGTCTGGGTGATATTCCGCTGGCTGGCAATCTGTTCAAGGGCCGTTACAACCAGCAAGCCA
>CAMCBY010000149.1 GCA_945873015.1 Klebsiella pneumoniae | reverse complement strand
TCACCGAAAGCCGACAGCGTGACGGGAATGTGATGATCGAGATTGATGAATCCGTCGTGACGATGCAGCAGTTGAATGAGGTGGCTCTGGCCTTCGGCTTCATGCAAGGTTGTTTCGCCGCGTAACAAGGCCTGAATGGTGCGAATCTCACGCTTCATGCGACCGAGCGGCACCGGTTGCAGGCCCATGGTCAGGCGCGCCGTATTGCCATTGCCGACGCCGAGTTCAACACGGCCCGGTGCGAGTTCGGCGATGCTGGCGATGGAATGGGCGATGACCGGCGCCATGCGCGTGGTCGGCACCGCCACGCCGGTCGCGAGCCGGATACGTCGCGTCTCGCGTGCTGCGACCGCCATCGTCGCGTAGACGTCGGAGTAGATCATCTGGGAATCGAAGAACCATGCCTGATCGAAGCCGAGTGATTCGGCCAGGGCCACCAGGTCGTAATCCCCGATGCGCGAAGTAAAAGCGACGCCGAACTCCATGGTGTTCTCCTGTGTGTGATGACGCGAAACGCGGGTGGCATTGTACGTGCGTTCGCCTGTCACGACGCCCCCCGATGGGACGGGGCAGTACGCGACCTGTAGGTGCGAATTCATTCGCACATTCGAGGGCGAACCATGACGTCCAGTCAGGCCATTTTATGTGCGAATGAATTCGCACCTACAGAGGGATATAGTGCCAAGGCCTTATTTTGTCGGAGTTCTTGATGAGCAGCATTGCCCTTGATCCTGTCCGTGAGCGCTATGTGAGTCTCGCCACCTATCGACGCGACGGGCGCGAGGTGTGCACGCCGGTGTGGATGGCGGGCGCCGATGGTGTGTTCTACGTGTTCAGCGCGCCCGAGGTCGGCAAGGTCAAGCGCATTCGCGCCAACGGCCGTGTGCGGCTCGCGGCCTGCAATTATCGCGGCGTGGTGGCGGGGCCGTGGCTCGAAGCCCAGGCCCGCCTGGTCGATGCCCCGGCGACTGTCACCTCAGCTCTGCGTCTGCTGCGCACCAAATATGGTTGGCAGATGTGGCTGCTCGATGCGATGGCGAAATTGAGCGGTCGTTTTGAGCAGCGCGCCTATATCGAAATCCGTCTGTAGGATTGCGTCCGCTTACGCCTGTGAAATTCAAACAGAATCTCATCGCTGCACGTTTGTTGCGTCGGTATCAGCGTTTTCTGGCCGACTGCGAACTCGACGATGGCACGCGGCTGACCGCCGCCTGCCCCAATACCGGCTCGATGCTCGGCTGCTGCACGCCGGGCAGCCGCGTGTGGTTATCGACCAGCGATGCGCCGACGCGCAAATATCGCCACACCTGGGAGCTGGTTGAAGTCGGCAAGATCAAAGTCGGCATCAATACCGGCCTGCCCAACCGACTGGTGAGGGAGGCCATCGACAATGGCGTGCTCGCCGAACTTGGCGGCTACGAGAGCCTGCGTGGTGAAGTACCTTTCGGCATTGAACGCAGTCGCATCGACTTTCTCCTGCAAAACGAAGACCGTGCTGACTGTTATGTCGAAGTGAAGAACGTCACTGCGGCGGTCGAGAACCGCGTGGCGCTGTTTCCCGACGCGGTCAGCGCGCGCGGCGCCAAACATCTGCGCGAACTCATACGTCTGAAAGCCGAAGGCCTGCGCGCGGTGCTGGTGTACTGCGTGCAGCGCGCCGACGTCGATGAAGTCCGCCCGGCGGACAACATCGACCCGCTGTACGGCCGCACCCTGCGCGAAGCGCTGGCTGCGGGCGTGGAAGTGTTGGCCTATCGGGCCAAGGTCAGCGCCCGCGAAGTGGCGCTGAAGGACCGCATCGCGGTGCACTGCCCACCCCTGTAGGTGCGAATTCATTCGCACATTCGAGCCGGGGATGAGGCTCGAAGCTGATGTCTCAAATGTCAGACTGAAGTCTGACCCACAATGAATTTGTCTGCTCTTGGTGACTTCACTGTGGGTCAGGCTTCAGCCTGACATTCCATGCCTGGCACTCAAGTTCAGCCCGGCAACGAACGTGCGAATGAATGCGCACCTACACGGATTCACCGCGCTGGTAGGCGCTCTTGATGTAGATCTGCGCGATGCGCTCGCCATCCCACACATAACAATAGTGCGGCCCTTGTCTGGCCGGCGCGATGACGCGTGGTTTGAACACCGCCACACATTCGCCCCCTGAGTCGCGCACGCTGTCGTAGGCGATGCCGTTGGAGCCCTGCGCACGCAGGCGTTGCGCGAAGTCCTGGGCGGGGCCGTAGGCATCGGGGTTGCGGTCATAGAGGGCGGCATGGCTGTCGGCGGCGCCGCGAATGTCGTGGAAGTCGCCGACGATGTCGGCGGCGTAGCTGCGCATGTCCAGTTGCATCGGGGCTTCGGCGGTAGCGACCAGGAAACGCGCGCGGTGCCAGGCGGTTTCGACGATCGCGGTGTCGATGCTGCGGGCGGCGTAGTAGACGCCGTAGCTGCCGTCGGTGAAGCGGCTGCCCTGGCCATTCAGATGGGTGAAGGCCGCCATGATGGGAGTGGTGCCGGGGCCGCTGACGCGGTCCTCGGCCGGCACCAGCGCCAGTTCGCCCGCCTCCTGGCGCAGGCGCGCATTGGTCAGGCTTTCGATGGCGAACACGGTGTCGAGGTCGGCGGTCTGCGCGACGCGATCGAACAGGCCCACCGGCGGAAAGCGGCTCGCCACCAGGCGCCAGCTCGGCGTCCACTCGAGTGCCGTGAGCGGCGCGTTCACGACCATCCGCGCGCCGTATCCAGGTATTCCCGCACCACGTAGAGGTCGGCGACGTTGCCGGACATCAATCGCTCCAACGCCGGACGACCGCCGAAAGGCGCGGCCTGGTTGGGGCGATGCAGCCAGCCGTCGGCCGCCGCCGGTTCCGGCAGCAACAGCTGCAGGGCCTTGTAGATGCCGAATACGTAGGACAGGCGTTCGAGCTTGTCGCGGCCCAGGCGCGCGCTGTCCGGGTCTTTCTTCCACTTGAAGTAGGTGCTGCGCGTGCTGGCGTCGAAGCCGAGCAGGGTCATGGTCTGCTGCTCGCTTAAGGACCAGGCCTTGGCGATGTTGAAAAAGGTGCGCAGGGCGCCGCCGGGGGCAATGGGGGCCGGGGCGGGGTAGGCAACAGGGAGACGTCTGGCCATGGGTGACGGTCCGCTACAGGTATGTGTTAGTGCATATTAGTACTCGTATGGCGAACTAGTCCATTAATGGATTGAGAATAAGCCGCTCAATCCGGCGCGGCAACCCTTATCTCGGTCTTCACCGAATTGGCGATAAAACACTCTTCATGGGCGGCGTGATGCAGGTGGTCGATGTCTTCGGCGCTCGGCAGCTTGTCGCCGCCGTAGACGATGCGCGGCTTCAAGACCACCTCGTTCACCCACCAGCGCCCCCGTTCGTTCTTGACCATGGTGCCGACCGCGTCATCGTCATAACGCTCGACCAGGAAACCGGCGCGCGAGGCCAGAAACAGAAAGGTCATCATGTGGCAGCTCGCCAGCGATGCGACGAAGGCTTCTTCCGGATCGACCGCCGCCGCATCGGACCATGGCGCCGGCACCACGTGGGGCGAGGGCGAAGCCGGCACTTCCACGCCGCCGTCGAAGCGCCAGGTATGGGCGCGCGAATAACGGCCCTTGCGGAAGTCTCCGCCGTCGAACTGCCAGTGGATGGAGGCTATGTGTTGCGCCATGGTCGCGCTCCCGCGATGGATGGGGAAAGCAGCTTAACCGTCCTGTGCCTGTCTGCGTAGCGCGGCGGGCCGGTGCCGCGCCCGCGCGTTTTGACCGATTCGGTCACATTTTAAGGCGACGACACAAAAGGTGATGAACGCCGGCCCGTCGCCCCGCCATCCATGTAAGCCAAGGCGTGGGACGGGTCAGCCCGGCATCACGCGATACAACAACAATCAATGGAGAGGGTTATGCAACATCAACCCCAGCGCCTGGCGCTGGCCGTCGCGGTGACGGCACTGGCCATGACGGCCGATGTTCACGCGGTTGTCACCACACCTGCCACTGCCTACGGCGCCCTCAGCAATTTTGACGTCTACAACGATAGCGGCAGCCACTACGTCGGTTTCGAAATCGAACTGCATGGCCTGCACAAGAGCGCCATTCCGACCTACGGCGTTGACAACACCCCGGCGGTATTCCAAATCTCCGGTGGCTACATTCCCAGTGTGTTCGAGATTGGTGATGCCACCAATTTTTCGACCATCTTGCGCTACAGCGGCTACGACGCCGGTGGCACGCTGATACATTCGACCGCACCCTTCGACTTCGCCAGCCAGCAGGTGGCCACCGACGGCCACTCCTGCGTGTTCGCTTCGGGCTGTGAACATTTCGGCATGGGTTATTACGGCAATCCCTCTTCGATTCGTTACCAATGGCTGCTGCCCGGCGCGGCACCCGGCGAGTTCACGCCCGGCGCCATCGTGCAACTCGGCGATCCGGTGTGGAACGTACGGCCGCCGGCCAATCCCGAAGCGCAGCAGGTGGAGGTCGAAGTCGAAGTGCACCGACCCGAGCAGGAGAACGAAAACGAGGCCGCGCCGCCGCGCTGGGTGAAAGTCTTCATCGACAAGGCGCACAAGGATGGCGATGTCATCCACGACGCGCTCGACCCGAACGATGCCGGACGCGAAATGCAGGCGCGCCTGAATGGCCTCATGTCCGGCCGTGACGACGTGGTGCCGCAAGGGCATCTGGGTGTCGACAAGGACGGCAACGAAATTGAAGTGCCGGAGAACGAGTACGAATGGGAGCTGCTGACCGACAACGAGCCGCCCAAGGTGCGAGGCAAGGTCATGGCGGCCGACGAACTGCAACTGGTGCGTCGTTTTGAGTTCTACGATTTCGCCGGCAGTGTCGAACAACTCGCGCTGTGCAGCGCGAGCGGCAAGAAGCCCGACGAATGTGACCCGGACGTCAATCCCGACCTGGTCGGGCACCTGATTGGCGCCCAGATGGGCGCGCTCAATCTCGATCTCCTTGCGCCGGTGGAACCGGCGCCCGTGCCACTGCCGCCAGGACTGCCGGCCATGCTGTCAGGACTGGTGGCCCTGGCTTTGATCGGACGCCGCCGAAACCCGCTGCTCTGATCGCATGCGGCGCTGACTGGCAGGAGTGCCGGTCAGCGTCGCGACTTCAAAAAAAATGGCGTCGTGTGACGCCATTTCTTTTTGTGTGCCAGGCTGCAGCGTCAGCTGCCGCTCCTCAGGCCGCCAGAAAGCCCGTCACCTTGTCGCGCAGCAATTCCATCTGCTCAAGCGGTGGCTCATGGCCGCAGCGCGGCAGCATGAATACTTCGCTGTGCGGCAAAGCCTTGCCGAACTCCTCGGCATACACCGGCGGTATCAGGCGATCGTTCTCGCCCCATACCACGAGGCTCGGTGCAGTCACGCGGTGGATGCGTTTATGCAGGCCCTTGTCCGGTATCGGCCAGATGATCTTGGCCGTGCAACCCAGGGTCCAGATGAAATGCACGGTCCACAGATCGGCCGCTTCCTGGCCCGCCGGTGGCGTCATACGTTTCACCACGCGCGGATGGTTGGGGTCGTGGAACAGCGTTTCCATGATCTCCGGTGGCGACAGCGCACACCAGCTCGCGCAGGTATAAGGCGCGTCTTCCCGATACAAGCCTATGGGCGCAATCAAGACCAGCTTCTCGATGGACTCACGACGTTGCGCAGCAAGTTCCGCCGCCAGCATGCCGCCGAAGGAATGGCCGATGAGGCGCACTTTCTTGAGCTTCAAACCGGCCAGCAGATCGTCATAGGCCAGCACCGCGTCCCACAGGTTGTCGATCATGTCGATGTCGTTGGGGCGGCCCGGCGCGGTGCCGGGGAAGTGCGGCACATAGACCTTGTAGTGGTTGGCCAGCTCGTCGAGAAAATCATCCCAGTAGAAACCGCCGGCCGAATGCAGATAGACCAGCGGTTTACCCTTGCCGGCAATATTGACGGTGATGTCGAGTCGCCCGTTCAACACCGATACGACTTTTTTGGTGAGCTTTTTCATTTGTTGTTCGACTCCTTGCCTCACGCCGCCGCGCGCGCAGCAGTGCTGCAGGCCTTCGGCCACCAGTGATCTTCCCAGCCTTCTTTGTCCCACACGCCGCGCAGATGGGGCAGCACGTTTTTGGAGATACGTTCGATGTTCTGCATGGTCTTCTCGTGCGACAGCGAACCGAACTGCGGCAGGATCATGAGATGACCGACACGCAGGGTCTTGATGATGTGCAACAGACGCTCGGTCACCGTTTTGGCGCTGCCGCACACCACGAAGTCACGATCGTTGAACTGCGGGAATTTCAGCGTCTTCAGTTCATCAAAAGGCGGGAACGGGCGCTTGGTAATCAAGTGCGTGAGACTGCTGTGGGTCATGTGGCCGGGTGGCGCCAGCAGTTGCTCGGGCAGATGCAGACCCTTGTGATAGAAGTATTCGGCGGCGTGGCCGTATTCGGCCTCGGCCTGTTCGTCGGTCTCCGACACCCCTACCGGCACCAGGAAACCCATACGATAGGGATTGCGGTCACGGCCGAGTTCCTCGGCGCGGTCCCAGAAACCCTGCACCATGTGCTCGGCACCCTTGGCGCCGAAGTAGGTCAGGAAACAATAGGCGTAATCGTTCTTGATAACGAAGTCCCAGGTGCTGGGGCTGGCATTGCCTGGCACCCAGATTGGCGGATGCGGGCGTTGCACGGGTTTCGGCCAGATGTTGACCATCGGCAGTTGATAGAACTTGCCGTTGAAGGCGAACACCTCGTCGGACGTCCACGCTTTTTTGATGAGGTCGTGGGCTTCGTAATAGCGCGCGCGCTGCTCGATAGGCGCCATGCCATAGCTGTAGGCGTAATCGCCCCCGAGACCAACCGGGAAACCCGCGACCAGGCGGCCTTCGGCGATGCAGTCGAGCATCGCGTATTCCTCGGCCACACGTATCGGTGGATTGAGGAACACCGCCGTTTCGCCCATCTGGATAATGGCGGTCTTGGTGCCGCGCGTGGCGCGCGCCAAAACCGAACCCATCATGTTCGGATTGACCATGAAGCCATAGGCATTCTGGTGATGTTCGTTGGTACACACCCCGTCGAAGCCCATCTGCGCGGCATAGGTCAGTTCATCGAGGGTGTGATTGAAATACTGCGCGACCTTGCCCGAATCGGCGACTTCATTGAACGGCAGCGAGAACCATGCCGATTTGTGCTTCTTTTCGAAGTCGTCCGCGAGATCGCGGTAGGGCATGAGGTGAAAACAGGCGATTTTCATGGGGTCAGAACCTCCGGTTACGGCGCGCTACGGGCGCGGCGGTCGAGCGCGATTATGGATCAATTCCCGCCGTGCCACGCTACCCCCCGGCGTGCCCCAAACCGAACCTGGTGACGCTGTCCTTGCGCGCCTCTGCAGCGACCACGGCCGCGCTGCAATGCACATTCAAGCCGATACAGGCGCGCCAATAACCCCGAGTACCCGGCATCCAGTAAAGTGCTTTGAGTTTCATGCCGAGAACGTCGGACAAAATGCGGTCTGGCTCTTCACGTCAGACGTCATAATCGCGAGATGATGGATGCCATTCGGATTTGCCATGTTCCCTTCCGGTCCTTGCCATGACTTGACGCCACCCGAGGCCGACGCGAAGGCGCCACGCGCGGCACGGCCCGCTGCGGTCGCTGGCCGCCACGCGTGCTGACTTATCGCCGTGACATCGATGGCCTGCGCGCCATCGCGGTGCTGCCGGTCATTCTGTTCCACGCCCGCCTCGGTATCTTCCCGGGGGGCTACGTCGGCGTTGACGTGTTCTTCGTGATTTCGGGATTTCTGATCACAAGCCTGCTGCGCAACGAACTCGCGAGCGACAGTTTCAGCATCGTGCGTTTTTATGAGCGCCGCATCCGGCGTCTGTTTCCCGCCTTGTTCGCGATGCTCGCGAGCGCAAGCGTGGCTGCCTGGTGGTTGTTGCCGCCGGATGAATTGCGCGAATTCGGGCAGAGTCTCGCCGCCACCTCGGTGTTCGCCTCCAACCTCTTTTTCTGGCTCGAGTCCGGCTATTTCTCCCGCGCGGCGGAAAACATGCCGCTGCTGCACACTTGGTCACTGGCGGTCGAAGAACAGTATTACGTGGTATTCCCACCGTTGTTGTGGCTGCTGGCGCGGCTCGGCCGCGCCGCCATCGTGCAGGGTTTGGCGGTGCTGGCCTTGCTGTCTTTCGGCGCTGCGGTGTGGATGGTCGGACACGATCCGGATCAGGCTTTTTATCTGCCCCACCTGCGCGCCTGGGAGTTGTTCCTGGGCGCGCTGGTCGCCTATGAACTCGTGCCGCGCCTCAACGCGCGTCCGCTGCGCGAACTAAGCGCGGCGGCGGGCCTTGCCGCGATCGCGGTCGCGATATGTATGTTCGACGGCGAGACGCCTTTCCCCGGATGGGCGGCCTTGCTGCCCTGTCTCGGCGCGGCGGTCATTATTCATGCCGGCGCTGGCGGTCCGACCGTGGTCGGCACTTTGCTGAGTACGCGTGTAGCAGTTGGCATCGGCCTTGTCTCTTATTCCCTGTACCTGTGGCATTGGCCGTTGT
>CAMCBY010000148.1:0-8547 GCA_945873015.1 Klebsiella pneumoniae | reverse complement strand
AGCATCGCGGTTTCGCCACTCGCAAGGGAACGATGCGCAAAGCGCGCTTCGACCTGCGCCAATACCAGCACCATCGGCAACAACATGACCGCCAGCGGTGGCAGCGCCAACAGAAGATAACGCAGGCTGAGCAGGAACACGCGGCCCTGGGCGCGTGCCACCACGCGCAGATCGTCGCGGAACAAACGCATCTCGAGCAGATAGGCCTGGATCAGGCGCTTGGCACGGCGAATGCCGGCCTGACTCGACGCAAAACGGAACACCAGCAGCGCCAGCGCGGTGACCGGCAATGCCAGCACCAGCATCTGCCACGGCCAGGACAGGCCTTTGACCGGTGCCAGCAGCAATGCCGTCAGCCAGTTACTGCCGGCATTGAGGGTGCTCCACATGACGAGTCAGCAGGCCGCGAGCGCGTCAGCGCAGATAACCGAGGCCGCGCAACTTGGCCTGGATGTCTTCATTGGAATCGGCCGACTCGATGGCGGCGATTGCCTGCTCCAGCACATGCACTGCAAATTCGTCGGCCGAGGTATAGCCGGCGACCTCGGCGTAGAGCTTGAGCTTGTCCCACAGACCTTCGTCTATCTTGATCTTCTTGTGACCAAACACGCTGCGTTCCTGTTGATTGAGAATGAGTGAAGAGTCGCCACGAGCCTAGCACCGCCGCCCGCAGCGCGCCAAACCGTACGCACGATTCAGAACACTTTACGCCCCTGCATGCTGGTCGGCACCGCCACCCCGAAATATTGCAGCAGGCTGCCCGGCAGGTCGCGCAGGTCGGCCTGCTCGCCGAGCAGCGGTCGATTGAGGATTAGACTGCCCGGCACGGCGTCAGGGTCCATGCAGTGGTCACCGCTCCATTCGTCGAGATTGTCTTCCACCAGCGCAGCACCGAGTTTGCCGCTGGTGGTATCCCACGACGCACGGTAACCGCGCGCATAACCGACAATCACGTCCGGCGCGTCTTCAACGTGCGGGCCGTGATAGATGTCTTCGCGTACACGCGGCGCACTGACCACCCGCGCGCCGGCCTCGCCGTCGGTCCATTCGCCGAGTTCGGCGGCCAGTTTGCGCGCCAGCGCCTGTCTCTCGGCCGCCGGCACAATGCCATCGCGCTCACGGCCCGCGACATTGATGTAGAGCGAATTGAGTCCAATCGCATAGGCGCGCGTCGCCGACCAGTCGATGCCTTTCAACCACTGCACGTCCTCACGCGCGGTGCCGGCCAGGCGTTTGAGATAACCGTGCTGTTCAAGCCAGGTATTGAGATGGGCCTGGCGTGTGAATGGCGCAAAACCGTGGTCGGACATGATCATGAACAAGGTGTCGTCGTCGACCGCCGCCAGCACCTTGCCCACCATACGGTCGATTTCGACATAGGTGTCCTGCATGGCGCTCTGCAGATCGGCTGGCGTATCGGCATCGTGATTGACATGAGTGGGGTCCGCTTCGCGATACAGCATGTGGTGGCGCTGATCGATACTGCCAATGTAGAAAAACAGCAGACGCTTGCCCTCGCCGTCACGAAAGCGCTTCAGCTCATGTTCGAGCAGGCGCTGTCGTTCGGCGAGCACCAGTGCCGACTGCTGCACAAACTCGCGCGGCGTCAGCACATGGTTCTGCAAAGCCTTGCTGTTCTCGGGCATTTCCTGGGTATAGAACGGACCGACTGCAGCCGCCAGTTCCTGCGCGTAATCATCCGGCGTGGCGATGGTCTGGGCCGGCGCGCGCGGGTCGATGTTGACCGGTGAGGCGAACAGCGCGAATTCGGGGTCAGTGCTTTTGAGATAGAAGCGCACCATGCCCGGCACTTTGACCATACCCGGCACCAGCGAAAATTCCACTTGCACCCAGTCACTCCAGGCGCCGACTGCGAGCATCACCTCGTGGCCGCCGATGCTGACCATCGCGACCGGATGTTCAGCATCAACAAACACCTCGAAATCGACACTGCTGTAGGGCGCGTCGGCGCGAAACGCGTTGGGCGGGCCTTCGAGACGTGCTTTGACCACGCCGTTACGCAGCGCGACGCGACGGATGAGCCCGCCCGATACTTCCTGCGAGCGGGTCTCGGCGGCATTGGTGAAAAAGGTGAAGGTGCCGGGTGTGCCGCGCAGATCGGGCGTGCCCATGCCGGAAATAGCACGCCCGCCGCTTTCCACCGGCGGGTAATTGGCCGGGATCTGAAACAAGGTGGTTGCGACACCGACCTCTTCCAGCACTTGCCAGAACGCCGTGCCATCGCGCAACAACAGCGGCTGTTCGACCGACAACGGCACACGCCAGTCGCCGACCGCAAGCGGCGCGCGGGTGGCCGGCGCGACGCGTGATGAGGACAGATAGGGCAGCATGGTCTTGCGATCCATGGCGAGAAAATCGAACAGGCCATGCCCGCCCGGGTCCATGCCGGTGATGAAGTTCGACCACGCCACCGGACTCTGCGGCGGATTCGCGGTAGCAAGCGGCATAAAACCGCCGCTGCTCATCACACGTTTGATATTGGGCAGCAGGCCGCGCTCGGTAAGTTCGCGCGTCATCACCGGGTCAAGTCCATCAACACCCAGCACCACTGCGTGGCGCGGTGCATCGGCGCGGGCCACACCGAGCATAAACAGCAGCCCTAGAACGAGCAGGACGGGTTTCATGGTGTGACCGCGGCGACCTCGCTGCGGCTCACAGTGAGCGTGTCGCCATTCATATAGGCCGGCCGTGCGACGCCGAACAGATCGAGCAGCGTCGGCGCGAGGTCCATGATGCCGGGGTCCGCTGCATCGATATGCCAGTTGCTGAACAACACGCCCGGCACCAGGCGCGGGTCGATGCAGTGGTCACCGCTCCAGGCCTTGGTATTGTCGGCGAACACGCTGTCGGATACGCGCCCGACCGCGCTGTCCCACGAGGCGCGATAACCGGCGTTGTAACCGACCACCAGATCGGCGCCGTTATCGCGGTACGGTCCGCCGCTGTTGATAATGTCACGATCAAACACGGTGTTGATGGCGGTGCCGCCGGTCTCATGGTCCGCCAGGCCTGACAGTTGTCCAATCAGCCAGCGCTTGAGTTGTTCGGTTTCTTCGCCTGCTGCGACATTACCCTGTGCTTCACGGCCGCGCTGGTTGATGTATATGCCGCTCAAACCAAACGCATAGGCTTTGGTGCGCGTCCAGTCGATGCCGTCGAACCAGTCGCCGCTCTCTACACCTTCTTTGAGATGAAGAAGCCCGTTGTTCTGCAGCCAGGTGTTGAGATTCACCCCGCGTCGGAACGATTGAAAGCCGTGGTCGGAGATCACCATCAGCATTTCGTCGGGGCCGAGGCGGCGACGGACGCGTCCGACCAGTTCGTCGACCCGCACATACATGTCGCGGATGGTGTCGCGGTAGCGTGCGATGTCTTTGCCGCGATTGGCCGGATGGTCGGCATCGAGGTAACGGAAAAACATATGTTGCAGGCGGTCGGTGCCGTCAAATACACAGGCCACCACACCGCTGCGTGTGGTGTCGAGCGCGTTCTCGAACATACGTTCGCGCTCCTGGTGATGATCGAGCGTCTGCTGCAGGAAGGCGTCTTCGTCTATCACTTCCTCGTTCAGCGCCCAGGTGTCTTCGGCCAGGCCCAAGGTCGAGAACTCACCGAGCAGTTTGGCGAGGTATACCGAATAATAGGCCGGCCACGAGATCGGCAGGGCCGGATGTTCCGGGTCGATATTGATGGGCGTGACATAGAGCCCGAAATGGGACTCGATGTGGGTCATATAAAAACGCGCGATGCCGTATACACGCACGCCGAAACCGGCCTTGAACACGATGCGCACCCACGGTGAATACTCGCGCTCAGCAAGGCGCAGCCGCTGACCGCCGATTTCGAGTATGCAGGCGCGTTCGGCGCGCAGCAGTTTGACCGTGAACGGCACCGCCATCGGCGCCGAACCGCTGCGCAGTGGATTGGGCGGGCCAAGAATTTCAGTGTGGATGACGCCGTCGGCGTCGGGTGTGACCAGGTGTCGTTCGCCGCCGGTGGTCTCGGGCGCAGTGCTGCCGCTCGCCACTTCCGCTGGCGAACTCGTGTAATAGGTGAAAGAACCCTGGCTGCCGCGCAAGTCCGGCACACACATCGCCGACAGCAACATGCCGGCGAAACGTTCGGGCGGAAAAGTCAGCGGCACGCGCAGGATGTTACACAGCACGCCGTGTTCGCCGAGGATGGTCCAGAACGCGCGACTCTTGCGCAGCCCGCGCAGCAGTGGGCGGCCGAGCGGTATCACCCAGTCACCGACCCGCACCGAACGTGTCGGTGCGCCGATCTCGGAACTCGACAGGCGCGGCTGATAGGTGCGCAGATCGCGATTGAGAAAATCGAAAACGTTGTGGCGGGTCGGATCGACGCCGGTCATGAACGACGACCAGGCGACCGGCGAGATGGCCGGGTAAGTAGTGCGCAGCCGACTGAAAGTGCCTTCTTTGGCGAGCGCGGTGAACTCCGGCAGCGCACCTTCGGCCATCCATTGTTCACACAGCGCCGGGTCAAGACCATCGAGGCCCAGCACCACCACCCGCTTGACCCGCGCATGGCGGCTGCTGCGACGCCGGCGAATGGCACGCACCAGCGCCCTCACCGGCCACAACAACATCGCCAGCGCACCGGCCAGCAGTGCGCTCAATACGGCCAGCAGCGAGCCGACCAGGGCAAAACCCGCGCCTGGGCCGACGTAGGCCTGCGCGCTCGGCGCGAACGTGCACGCACACACGATCAGCAGCAGCGCGTACCGCGCGTAGGTGCCGCGCTGCGCGGTTGCCGTGAAAATCGAATCAGTCATGATTTTTCCGCGGCGTTGGTGCCGCCACGATTGCGATAAAGGGTCGCGTCGACCGCCGCCGCCATACGTTCGGCATCGAGCGCGTTGCCGACAAAAGCGGCGAGTTCCTCGGCGACTTTTTGCGGTTCTTCGACCGCCGCGCGATATTGCACGTTCAACACGCGGCAATTGGCCTGCAGACTCAACCAGCCGCGTACCGCCAGCAGATGTTTGGCGTAAAGGTCTGCGGTCTGCAGGTCATCTACCGGGTTGAGTTCGCCACGATTGTTGAGCATACGGTTCTGCGAAGCGATGACTTCGGGCAACGCCCGTTCGACCAGGATGACCCGATAATCGTTGTCGCGCGGCAGGTGTTTGAGCAGATGGGAAATAATCTTGACCCCTTTGCCACGCGCCGCGCGCAACCAGCTGCGGTCACGCTCCTCTGCCAGCGCCATGACACGTTCAAGCTCGAAATAACCCCGTGGATTGTCTTCGTCGGCGCTGCGCGCACCGTCGCTCAGCAGCTCCAGGCCACCGGCGGCCAGCATGTTCATCACCATCGAGGTGCCGGAACGCGGCAGGCCTGACACCACCACTACCGGCGCACCCCGCCGCATGCGCCGCAGTGCGTCGCTCAGTACCCCCATAAACTGGCTCCGTCCGGCATGGTGTGCCCTTGCGCGTTGTTCACTTGATGTACCCGAGACCGCGCAGGCGGTTCATGGTGGCCGAGTCAAATTCAGCGGATTCACCGCGCGCCACGCCGATGAACTCACGCAGGCCGCCGGCATCGGTCTCGTGCTGTTCGAGCAGTTTACGTGCGGCGGCGGCGAGCTCAGCGCTGCTCGCGAGCTGGGAAGCGGTCTCGCCGGGATCACGACTGAGGTCGTAGAGCTGCTCACGGGTGCTGATCAGCGAGCGCACGAGTTTCTTTTCATCGGTGGTCACCGACTGCAGGTTGTCGATGGCAATGCGCGTTTCACTTACGACCGGTGGTGCGCCACCGCTGTCACTGCCACTGCGCATCAGTGCGAGCAGCGACGGTCCGGACATCTCTTTCGATTCGAACGCCACATCAGCAGCTTCAAGCAAGGTCGGCGCGAGGCGTTCAGTGGAAATCCGCGTACTGACACGCAGGCCGGCATGGCTGTCGGGCAGCTTGATTATCAGAGGCACCCGCAGCAGTTCATCGAACAAAGTGTGGGCGTGGCCCTGTGCGCCGTGGTCCCAGAACTCCTCGCCATGATCGCTGGTGAAAGCAATCAATGCGCCATCGTAGAGTTCGAGCCCGCGCAGCGTGTCGAGCACCTCACCGATGTTGTCATCGAGGGCGTGCACTTCAGCTTCGTACAGAGCGCGAATCCAGGCCTTGTCGGCATCGCTGCGTGCAATCAGCCCGCTCATGACCTGCGGTGGCTGTTCGAAGCGGTAGTCCATGCCCGCCGGCGGCGTACCGGCAACGTAGTCATGTTTGGGCTCGTAAGGCGCATGGGGGTCGAAATAATGCACCCACAGAAAAAAATCGCGCTCGGCGTGGCGCGCAATCCACGCGCGCACCTGCGTGGTGTGCTCCTCAATGGTCGCTGGCCGCTCGGGCCGGAATAACGCTGGCCACAGCACACGCATGAGTTGCGGGCCGAACGCACGACCATAATCAGGAATATTGAGGAACTGATAGTCGGCAAAACCCTGGGCGAGATTGGCCTTGGGCCGCAGATAGGCGTTATCGACGACCGCGCCGGTGTGGTAGCCAGCCGCAGCGAAACGCTCGGCAAGTGTGGTAATGCTGCTCGGCAGGCGGTCGCCTTCCTGTCGCACCAGATGCACCGCCGGCGAGACGCCACTGACCAGGCTGCTCAAGGACGGCAGCGTCCACGGCGCGACCGAGTTGGCCTTGTCGAAGACCGCACCGTCGCGTGCCAGGCCGTCGATGGCCGGCGTCGGCACACGCGTATTGCCATAGGCACCGAGCACATCGGCGCGCAAGGTATCGGAACTCAACAAAATGACGTGGCGCACCGCATGCGGGGCGGCATCTCCGCTCGCGAGAGAGTGACCGACACGCCCCAACAACAGCATCGCCAGCGGCCACAGCAGCGCGAGCAGCGCGCAGCTCACCGTCCAACGCCAAGCCCGTGCGACCACACCGGGCCACATCACCAGATAGACGACGGCCGCTGCCAGCAGCGCGAAACTCACGCAGCTCACCATGCCGGCCAGCGATTTGACCGATTCGATCCAGAACAACTGCGACCACAGAAATACCAGCATCGCCAGCAGCAGACCGGGCAAGGCGATGACTGTCGCCTTTGCCAGCGACTGACCACGCTTGTCGGTACTGAGTGCAACAACGGCGAGGTAAGCACCCATGCCGCCCGCCACACCGCCGAGCGCATAAAGCCCAAGCATAAAAACGGCGTCGGCGGAAAGATCACGCAGGGAGAATTCGCCGATACGGGCACTGACGAAGGTGGTGCCGAGCGCCACCGCCAGCGCGGTGGCAAACGCAGCCGGCGCCAGTTGCCAACGACGGCAGAGCCAGCCGCCAAACAACATCCACGACAACAGGAACGCCGCGGCGGCAACCACGGCAGTCGCGTACACCGACGGGAACAGCAGTTGCAGATCTTCGAAACTTTGCGCCCGACGCAGGATAGCGAAGGCCACGTCGAGCGCACCACACATGAGCCCAAGCACAGCGGTGGTGCGAAAAATGCGCGGCGGCGCGGGCGGCGCCAAAGTACTACTGGTCATGCTCACTCTTTGATGTCAGTGCTGATTCCCTGCAGCGGCATGGCTTTGAACCGAGCTTGCAGCGGATATTCACATACCGTCGCGCCGACGCTTGAACGGTGCCAAAGCCCGGCCTGTCGCAATCCGACGCCAGCGTGATTCTAATCGACCGATGGCCAGCTGAGTCGAAGAATCTATGGCGAGAATGCGTACTCGGTGCAGCTATCGGAACCACGGACTGTGGCACACGAGCGGTGCTTGAACGCCAGCCGCCGGCGGTTTTGGGCGCGACACATGCGGTTTGTTCCAAATGCCGCAGTGAAGGGCGCAAATGCAAACAATGTTAACGCGCCGCAAAGGGGGCTGGCGGCTTGCTGCAAACATCGGCGCCTCTATACCGCCCGGGTAACCCAGGCATTAGAAAACAACTCGACGGGACACGCCATCGACGGGTGCGAAATGAGTGAGCCATATGCTCATCTGTAACGTAAGCAGGATGAGGCTGGACTACGCAACGACACAGTCCTGGCGCGCTGCCAATATCGGCGTGCGTGAACCAATTCCTTGCGCCAGCATGTGTGGCCTCTTATCCTCGGTTCACGGCACGCAAATCCAGCGTCAAGCAGCGCGTTCTTGTGTTCTGTATATGCCTGGAACGGATGTCGACGACGTCGAAGCTTCACGCTTCCCGTTGTCCTTCACCGGCGTTACCGGCCAATACGCACACAGCACGCTACGAAGCCCAGAGTCGATAACGGACCATGACCATGAAAAGCAACGAAACGTTTCACAAGTACATCATTCTGGGTGCTGGTCCGGGCGGACTGCAGATGGGCTATTTCATGCAGCGCGCCGGGCGCGACTATCTCATTCTTGAGAAGAGCCGCACCGCGGGCTCAGCATTTGCGCACAAACCCCGTCACGGCAATCTGATTTCAATTAACAAGAAACACAATTTCTTCACGGAAGAGGAGTTCAACTGGCGCCACGACTGGAACTCGCTGTTGTCGGACGAT
>CAMCBY010000147.1 GCA_945873015.1 Klebsiella pneumoniae | reverse complement strand
GTCAGCGTTTTTTGTTCGCCGACGATGTAAACCCCGTTGTTGTTGAGGGTCGCGTTGTCCGCCACCGTCACCGCGTCGCCTTGCGTCCAGACGCCGAGAGGGGTCAGAGTGCCGCGCACATCCAGTGTCGCTTGCTGCTGGAACGCGCGGTCTTTGTTCAGCGCCGTACAGCCTTTCGGCACAGCCGACGCCGCGGTCATCGGGTTGGGACCAATGTCATAACCGTCACAGCTCGCGCCGACGGTGAACATATAGGTGCCGACCAGGGTGCCGTCGACCTCTTCGCGCAACGGTGAAGTCCAGTTGATCTCGTCCAGCGTGCCGCGCATTCCAATGACACCGCTCGATTCACGTCCAAGCAGGCGGAAGGACGACGCCTCCGTACGCTTTTCGAACACATTGAACTTGCCGCCGGCGTAGAAGTTCGGCCCGTTGCTCAGGATGTCGAAGTCCTGCTCGAAATCCATCGTTGTCACCAGCAGCACGCTGCGCTCGAAATTGGTCAGGCCGAGTGAGGCAATCGCAAGAAACGGTTTGAAGGGCGTACTGAACGTGAGTTTGAGATCCTCAGGGCCGCCGCCAATGACGATGGAGTCGCTGTTAGGCGGAGGATTTTTAACGCTCGCACTCTGATACGTGGTGGCAAGCGTCGTTGCCTGGCCCCACAAAGGTTCTGAAAACAGATCCGTGAAGACGTGAAAAGTGGGGCCGGAAAAACTGACTTCCACCTGCTCTTCACCAAGCAGGATGCTGCCGAGTACGCCGTTCGCCGTTTTCGTGTGCCAGTCCACCCAGGCGATGTTGTCGTCGGCATGCGCCTGCGTGCCAGTGCAGAGGGCCAGCGCGACCACCAGTGCCCATGAGCGGCGTGAGGGCGAACCAACAAACTGTGGTGATTTCATGAGCTAGTTGCCCTAGAAGTTCGTAGTCCGATACAGGCTGGGTGTCGACGACGCAGGTCTCGGCCGGCAGCGCGCGTTCGCTCTTCATCCCTTGTCACCCATTTCAAGGATAGGGCATGGGCGACAAGCTTATCAATCGACGGGCGCTCCAAGCGGTAATGGTTCGCGCTCACTGGCAGGCGATGGCCCCAGGGCTGGCGGAAACGAATATCCCTGCGTGGTAAACGACAATCGCTCAGGAGAGAGCGCCGGGCGGGGGATGGTGCGGCGCAGGGCGCGCAAGCTTGTCCCGGCGCGGCGATGGCGGAAAGGCGACGCGGGGCCGCAGCGGATTGGGCTGTCAGCCGCCGCTCAATCGTTCACTGAAATTGAGCCCGACCACGCCGAGCATGATGAGGGCAATGGATAGCAACTTTACAAGCGTCGCCGGTTCTTTGAACCAGACGATGCCGATGGCCGTGATCAAGGTCATGCCGAGCGCCGACCAGATGGCATAGGCGACGCTGATATCGATGTGCCGCACTGCAAGCGTCAACAAGCCGATGCTGAGTGCATAACATACAAACACCGTGACACTCGGCAGCGGGTGCTGGAAGCCGTCAGAGAGTTTCATGGCGGTGGTGCCGCTCACTTCAAACAGGATGGCGAGTATCAGATAAGCCCATGACATGGCCGTGCTCCGCGCTGTGCGTGTTGAGAGTTCAGACCTCGAACAAAACGCGCGGCGCTAGCTCCCGATGTGATGGCGTTGAGCCGCGTCGCGAGCGCTCGTGCTGCCGCGCGCGGCCCAGCATACTCAATATTGCGAGCGCTGACGGTGATGTCGCCAGGACTACAAACCCAGGACTCGCGGTGGCACGGCTGTACGCAGCGTTGATGAGAACCTTGCGAGCATGAACGTGCAAAAATTTTCGCACGTTCCTACCCGCAGTCACGTGCTCAAAAAAACCCGTTGGACGGTAACGAAGTGCCGTTGATGAGGTAATCACCAATGGCTCGCGCCTTGTACAACACCGGGTTATGCGAGGCGAGCGTGCGTATGTTGCGCCAGTGGCGATCAAGATCTGCGCTCTGTTTAATGGCCGACGAACCACCAACATCGAACAACTGCGAGGCGGCACGCGACGCCAGTTCATCGACCACCACCTTGGCCTGCGCCGCGAGCAGCGAACCGCGATGGGCGAGAGCAAAATCGGCGGGCCCTTGCGCAGCAAGATTAAAAGCGGCTTCCTGCGCCTCGGCGGCGGCCAGCACCAAAGCCTCACAAGCCAGGGCCTGACTGGCGAGTTGGCCAACGACCTGCTGCAGCAAAGGATCGGCGGCCGGCGTGTCGCCCGCTGCGTGGGCATAGGTGCGTCCGCGACCACGCACCAGGCGTATCGCGTCACTGACCACATTGCGCAAAATGCCGGCGATGATGGCGGTCAATATCAACTGACAGATTTGCCCGGCCAGATAGGGCTCGGCCGGATCACTCAAGGAGGCTGCGTCGGTGCTTTCAACAGCAGCCGCGAGCACTTCTTCCGGCCACACCTGCACCTTGTTCAAGGTGCCAGTGCCACTGCCGGTCAGACGCTGACCGATGCCGTCCCAGTCATCGACCAGCACAAAACCTTCACGCCCGACCGGAATCACCGCCGACACCACCGCACCGTCGGCATTGCAGGCGAACACATTGACCCAATCGGCATAGAGGCTGCCGGTGCAGTAGTACTTGGTGCCATTGAGCACATAGCCGCGTTCGTTCGGGGTCAAGGTGGTATTGAACAGCCAACTGCCGACGGCGGCGCCACCGCCGATCTCCGACATCGCATTGCCGAAGATCTCGCCATTCACCACCTTGGCCAACCAGCGCGCGCGTTCGTCTTTGTTCTGCGAGCGCAAGCGGTCCTCCACAAACCAGTAATGGGCACGCAGGATGTGCGCGACATCGGCATCCGCTTCGGCAAGGTCCATGAGCATCGCGAAGTATTCCCTGACGCTCGCGCCACCGCCGCCCTCCGCGACCGGCACACGCAAAGCGCCGAGGCGCGAAGCGCGCACCAGGTCAATGGTCGAATGCAGCGAGCGGCCTTCGCGTTTGGCGGCCGCAGCGCTGTCACGGATCGCCTCCAGCACTTCGCGCAGGGCCGGCGTGCCGAAGCGCACAGCAGTGCGGTTGGGCGCGGAAGAGGATAATTCGACAACCTGACTGCTCATCGGTGAGTTACTCGCTGGAGTGAATGGGGGAAGTTGAAACGCAACGGCGCAGACTAAAGGCGGGACTCACGCTCGCCAAATACGAAAAGTCGCTAAGGATATTTCGTGAGCGAAAATGGTGCAGGAGGGGAATGAGGGCAGCACTGCGACTCGATTCGGGCCGCTTTCTCACAGCCAAAAAAAAACGGGCGCCCCTCGCGAGGCGCCCGTTGTCAGCGAAAGACTCAGGCGCTGTAAGCGCGCTCGCCGTGGCTGGTGGTATCCAGACCTTCGCGTTCTTCGTCTTCCGGTACACGCAGACCGACCAGCAGATCCGCCACCTTGAAGGCGATGAAGGATGCGACGGCAGTCCATACCACCGTAATCAGCACAGCCTTAGCCTGAATCATGACCTGCGCCATGATCGGGTTGGAGCCGACCGTTGCCGTCACCCAATCGGTGACCAGACCGGGACCGCCCAGCGCCTGATTGTTGAACACACCGGTCAACAACGCACCGAGGATACCGCCCAGACCGTGCACGCCGAACACGTCGAGCGCATCGTCTGCACCAATCAGCTTCTTCAGCCCGGTCACACCCCAGAAACACACCACACCAGCCAGCAAGCCGATGATGATGGCGCCCATGAGGCCGACGTTACCGCAGGCCGGGGTGATGGCGACCAGACCCGCCACTGCGCCAGAAGCCGCACCCAGCATCGAGGGATGCTTGCGCAGCGCCCATTCCACCAAGGTCCAGCTCACGCAGGCCGCAGCCGTTGCCGAGAAAGTATTGAGGAAGGCCAGGGCGGCGAAGTTGCCGGACTCCAGCGCGGAACCCGCGTTGAAACCGAACCAGCCAACCCACAGCAACGAGGCGCCAATCATGGTCAGCACCAGATTGTGGGGCGGCATCTGTTCTTTGCCGTAACCAAGGCGTTTGCCCACCATGATGGCACCGATGAGACCCGCCACGCCGGCATTGATGTGCACCACCGTGCCACCGGCAAAGTCGAGTGCGCCCATCTGCCAGATAAGGCCGGCCTTGGAGTTCATATCGGCGACCACGTCTGCCGCGGTATAGGCATCGGGCCCCATCCAGTACCACACCATGTGTGCTATCGGCAGGTAGCCAATCGTGAACCAGATCACCATGAAGATCAGCGTCGCCGAGAACTTCATACGCTCGGCGAAGGCGCCGACGATGAGGCACACGGTGATGGCAGCGAACGTGCCCTGGAAGGCAACGAACACGATTTCCGGAATCACCACACCCTTGCTGAAAGTAGCCGCGTTGGCGAAGGCGCCCGTCGCGGGGTCGAATACGCCGTTCAAGAACAAGCGCGAAAGACCGCCAACGTAAGCATTACCTTCGGTGAAGGCGATTGAGTAGCCATACAGGCACCACAACACCACCAGCAGCGAAAAGCCGACCATCACCTGCATCAGCACAGAAAGTATATTCTTCGACCGGACCAGACCGCCGTAGAACAATGCCAGGCCGGGCACGGCCATCATGATCACGAGCAAGGTCGAAACCAGCATCCAGGCGACGTCGCCCTTGTTCGGCACCGGCGGCGGTGGTGCGGCAGCAGCCGCATCTTGCGCACCGGCGATAAATGGCAGAAACAAGAACGCGAGCATGACCAGAAGCGACACCAGGGTGCGGCCATGGCCGAGCTCACGCTTCCCGAGGAGCAAAGCAGGGTTATTGTTGCGGTTCATGACGATTCCACTTGTTTAAACGATGAAGGAAGACCGGGAAACGAAGCTCACAACGCGTCCGCGCCGGACTCACCGGTGCGAATGCGTATGGCCTGGCTGAGATCGGTGACAAACAACTTGCCATCGCCAATCTTGCCGGTGCGCGCGACCTTGCAGATCGCGTCAATGGCGCGACTGACCTGGGCATCATCGAGAGCAATCTCGAGTTTGACCTTGGGCAGGAAGTCGACCTGATATTCGGCGCCTCGATAGAGCTCGGTGTGGCCGCGCTGGCGACCAAAGCCCTTGACCTCGGTGACGGTCAGACCCTGTACACCGACGTCGGCGAGGGCGAGGCGAACTTCATCGAGCTTGAAAGGCTTGATGACGGCGGTGATGAGTTTCATGCACTGAACTCCTTTGGTGAGCGCTGGCGTTATTCACAGCGGCGATTGCAGCATGTATGCCAAGCGCATTCGCACCTATTGATCAACTACTTAAGGAAACAGTTCGGCGGGTCGGTCACACTGACGCACCACATCAGGGCATCAATCGGCTCACACTGAGCGAAAATGACGCACCGGAATGAAGCGTAGCCCAAATCGGTCGGTCGAGGCCTGTGCTGGATGGCTCTGGAACGGGCGCGGGTTGCACACCCCTCGCGCGACGACTCACGGCAGGATGACTGAAAGTGAATCAACAGGAACTCGATTTTTTAACGCCAGTCGCATCGCGCAGCAGCATTTTTTGGAGTAAGCACATGGTCAGATATTGGCTCAAACAGACCCTCGCCGCGTTGGCCTTCGTCACTACGGCGGGCTTGGCCGGCGTCAGTGTCGCGCAGGACCCGGACCCACAAAGCTTGCTGCAAGACATGCAGCGCGCTCTGGTGCCCGTCACCGCACAGCTCAGTCGCGTGCACATCGCCGCGCACAGCGACCAGCCCGGCGGCGGCAGCAAAACCTGGGATGCCCTGGTACTGCGCCTGCGTGACGACGATGGCCCGCACACCGCATTCAGTCTTGAGGCGCCGGCCGAACCCAAAGGGGCCGGCATTCTCACCGCACCCCACCCGCACAAGCCGAATCTCGGCCTGTGGTTATATGCTCCGGAAGAAAGGCGTGCGGTGGAAAATTCGCCGCTGGAAGCCGACCGTCAGTTCTTGAGCACGCGCTTCAATTTTGAAGACCTCGGCTTCACCGCCCGCGACACCCAGCCACCGGTGCTGCTCGGCAGCGACCACAGGGGGCAACAGACTCTGTGGAAAGTCGAAACGCGCCCCATCATCGACCGCTATTACTCGCGCATGGTGACCTGGATAGCCGACGACACGCGCCTGCCGGTCAAGCGTGAGTACTACGACCGCGCCGAAAAATTATGGAAGGTGGTCGACTATCGCGCACAACTGGTCGATGGCGTGCCGACGCTCATGGCGATTGAGCTCAAGGATGTGCAATCGCGCGATGTCGCCACGTGGCGAGTGGAAGCGATCGCTTATGTCCACGAACCACTCGACCAGAAAATTCTGAGTCCGGCGAGGCTCGGCGATCTGCCTAAGCATGAATTCTGGAGCAAGCTTGAGCGCGTCAAGCAGGGCACGCTACCGCGAGAAAATTGAAACGCCGGCCGCAGCCTTGCGGCGCAAAACTGGCGCCGGGCGTTTGCGCCCGGCGTCGCGCCGAGCGCTATTTGCCGAACACGCTGGTGACAAGTTCGGCGTCGAGATATTCACGCACTGCGGCTATCTTGCCGTCACGCACTGTGATGACGATGCAATAACTGTTGTTATAGGGGCGCCCGTCCTTGGTGCTCGCTTCGCCACGCGCTTCCATCACCACACGATCGCCTTCGGCCGTCAGGCTATCGGTGTGCACTTTGATGCCATCGGCCAGCACTTCGCCGAGTGGCGCAAATAATTTGGCTACCAGTTCTTCCTTGCCGCGAAAGGTGCCGGCAAAACGATGAGAACCGAAAAAAGTCCAGGTCACATCATCGGCGAGACGGGACATGAAACCCTCGACGTCACCCTGGCTCACCGCGCCCCAGGTATCGCGTACCAGTTGTTTATTCGCTTCGACGCTCATATCTCTCCCCTCATCATGGTTGAAAGACTCACCATACCAGCGCGCCCGCGCGCCGCCCAGAGCCGCAGCAGGGCCGCGCAGGCTCGCAATCGCGCAATTGAAGCCTTAACATGCCGCAGCCCTTCATAGCGACCCGCAATCCCACTTCGGCGATGCGCATTCTGCTCCTGCTGTTCTGCTTCATGCTGCTTGGCGAGGCCCGTGCCGAGGCTTTGCCGGTGCCCTATGACGACGACTATCAAGCCGCGCGTAAGACCTATCGCGCCCGTCATTACGAAGATGCGGTACGCATGCTTGATGCGTTGTTGAAGGCCCATCCGGACTGCGCGCGCTGCGCACACCTGCTGGGCAAGAGTTATGGTCGCCTCGCGCAACGCGCAAACTGGCTGGCAGCGATGGATCTGGCACGCAAGACCTGCAGCGCCCTGGAACTCGCAGTGCGTCTCGATCCCGAAGACGAAGGCGCGGTGGAAGATCTGCTGCGTTATTACCACGCCGCACCGGCGTTCCTCGGCGGCGGCGCGGACAAGGCCCGCATCATGGAACAACAACTAGAGCGGCTGAAGGCGAAGGGCGCGAGTTGATCCGGTGTAGATGCGAATTTATTCGCACATTGAATGTCGAGAGCTATCAGTCCAAATAGGGCACGAATGTGCGAATAAATTCGCACCTACAACGGCCAAGCCCCCGCGTTCATCACCCTTGTAGGTGCGATTTATTCGCGCATTCAAACCCGCAACGCGAACGTCGGCCTCAACGCTTCATGCCTGCACCGAGATTCTGCACCACCATCACTTCGATCAGATGCGGCCCAGGCGTTGCCATCGCGTTCGCGAACGCTGCTTCGAATTCGGCTACGGTGTTGACTTGACAAGCATCGACCTGCATGCCGCGCGCGATACTCACCCAGTCGATGACTGGATTGGCGAGGTCGAGCATCGACAAAGTCTTGGCGTTCGGTTCACCGGCTTTCAAGCGCGCCAGTTCGACGTTGAGAATTGCATAGCTGCTGTTATTGAGCAGCACCACGGTCACATCGCTGCGTTCACGCGCCATGCTCCACAACGACTGCACGGTATACATCGCACTGCCGTCGGCCTGAAACGCCACCACCTTGCGCGAAGGGCAGGCAATCGAAGCACCGAAGCTGACCGGCAGTCCCTGGCCAATCGATCCGCCGGTGATCGCGAGCCAGTCATGGGCGGGCGCGCCCTGGGTGCGCAGGAATAATTCGAGACCGCAGGTGATGCCTTCATCGGACACGATGGCGTTGTCCGGCAGACCGGCGCTGATCACATCGCCGATCGCGCCAGGATTTAATTCGCTGCCGATGAGCTTGGGTTTGATGCGCGGCTGGCGCGGACAATCGGCCGGCGCTTTGACACGCGCGGCAAGTCTGGTGAGCGCGGCAGGAATATCGTCGTGCACACCTGCCAACGTCAGCATCGCGCACTCGGGCGGCGCAAGCAGACTTGCGACCCCCGGGTAGGCAAAGAATGCCACCGGCTCCTGCGCGCCGATCAGAATCATCTGTTCGAACTCTTTCAGGAATTCAATCGCCTGCTCGGCGAAATACGGAATGCGCGCCAACGGCACGCGGCCCTCACCCCGTTGCAGCCGCGCCGGAAACGTCTCGCATAACAAAGTCGCATTGCAGCCGGCGGCGATGCGGCCGGCAAGTTCCAGCGGCGCTTCGCGCATTGCACTGCCACCGACCA
>CAMCBY010000146.1 GCA_945873015.1 Klebsiella pneumoniae | reverse complement strand
GCACTTGGTTCATGCTCAACGTTTCGAGCGCAGGGCCAGGCGAGGGCGCCGGCGTCTTGCTGCGCGCGGTCGAACCATTACACGGTATCGAGACCATGCAGGAGCGGCGTGCGGTCGCGCGTCTGACCGACGTCGCGCGTGGTCCAGGGCGATTGGCGCAGGCGCTCGCCATCGAACGCAGTCTCGACGGACTCGATTTGTGCAAAACGGGGCGGCTATGGCTGGGGCATCGTACGCAGATGGTCGCTGAGATTGGCAGCAGCGTGCGTATCGGCATCACGCGCGCGGTCGAACAACCGTGGCGTTTCTACGAACGCGGCAATCCCCATGTGAGCGGCCCGGCGCGCTTGCGGCGCTGAGGGGTTGCGCGCGATGGCCTGCAGGTGCGCATTGTTGCGCACACTTCAAGCATCTCAGGGCGTTACTGATTGCGCGGGTTCAAATACTCTTCCGAGAGATTGACGGTCGCGCGTTTGCCCAGATGGATATAGGTCTCGCCCAACCATTGTTCGGCGGTGGCACGGCCGCGATCGCGTAAATCGGTCAGAAAGCGCCAGTCAGTGTTGAACTTGCTGGCCGCACCGAGTGCATTCAAGGCCTGGTCGGCGCGGATCGAATGAATGAGCATATGCCGCAAGCGCGCGCGGTATTCATCCTTGATCCAGCCATCCTCGATGAGTTTGGTCACGAAAGCCACCGCGCGGAATTCTTTCAGCAAGGCGGAATTGAAGGTGATCTCGTTGACGCGATCGGCAATCTCGGCGGCGCTGCGCGGAATATTCGGATTGAAGATCGGATTGATGTGCACCACCACCACGTCGCGACTCTCGGTGTTGTAGAACAAGGGGAACAGCGACGGGTTGCCCATATAACCGCCATCCCAGTAGAACGCGCCATCGATCTCGATGGCTTGAAACAGGTTGGGCAGGCAGGCCGACGCCATGACGGCGTCGATGCTCAAGTCCTCGTTCTGGAACACACGCACATTGCCGGTACGGATATTGGTCGCGCTCAGGAACAGTTTGGCGCAATCGCAGTGTTTGAGTGCGTCGAAATCGACACAGGCCGCCAGCACATCGCGCAGCGGATTAAGATTGAGCGGATTTAACTGATAGGGCGAGAAACTGCGCGTCAGGCCGTCAAACGCGCGGTAAGCGAGACTGTGCTCGGGCTGGATGCCGAGCATGCTTTCCATCGGAGTCATAGTCAGCGGGCTGTAGCTTGACGCGCTGCGGCTGACGCGCTGCCAGAAGTCATGCAGCGCCTGACGTGCGCCGTCGGGCCCGCCGCGCATCTGGCCATAGGCATAGACCACCGCGTTCATGGCCCCGGCGCTGGTGGCCGAGATACCTTCGAAACTCACGCGCCCGTCCTCAAGCAGGCGGTCCAGCACACCCCAGGTGAACGCACCGTGGGCGCCGCCGCCCTGCAAGGCGAGGTTGATGGCACGGACTTGCGTATCACTCATGCAGAAAACTCCGAGGCACGATGGTAGGGGGCCGACAGCCGGCATTGATGATAGCCGCTTGTATGGCCACATGACGCAAGCGTTAGCGGCTGGCGTTGCACGCTTCCGCAACGGCAGGGCGCAACGCGTCGGCACACACTACAATGCCCTTCTTTAATGGCACCACGAGGGGAGTAAAGTTCATGGCGATATCCATTCACGCGCAATCGGTGGGCGTGCTCGAACACGGCTTGCGTACGCTCGCAGTGCTGCTTGAAAAGGCCCGCACCCATGCGGCGGGCGCGGGTTATGACGTCAACGTGTTATGCGCGGCGCGCCTGTTTCCCGATATGTTGCCGCTCAACCGCCAGATCATGATCGCGACCGACATGGCCAAAGGGGCCGCCGCGCGGCTGGCCGGTGTGGAGGTGCCGAAGTGGGAAGACAACGAGACCACACTCGATGAACTCCTGGCGCGCATCACCAAGGCGGTGGATTATCTCGGCAGCTTCACGCCCGCGCAGTACGAGGGCGCGGAGACGCGCGCCATCGAGATCAAGACACCGTCACGCAGTTTTCACTTCAGCGGCGAGGAGTATGTGCTGAAGTGGGCGCTGCCGAATTTCTACTTCCATCTCACCACCGCCTATAACGTGTTGCGCCATAACGGCGTGCCGCTCGGCAAGATGGATTTCCTCGCGCTCGATTGAGGACGCGTGTCAGCGCGCGCGCGGCGCCGCTGCCACATGGCCCCAGCGCACGAGATCGGCGGCAGTATCCATGATGCTGTCGTTGAGCGGCCGGAACACCACACCGAGTTCGCGCCCGATTTTGCCGTTGTCGTAGCGCACCATGCGTCCGAGATGACTGCGCAGGTAGCTCGCCACGCCTTTCGGTTGGGTTGCCGCGGCGAGCAGCGCGAGGCGATTGCCGAAGGCCGAGTCGAGTCCGAATTTGGGCAAGCGTGTATGGCCGTAACCGTGCTCACGCAGAAAGGCGACCACTTCGCGCATGTTGCGGGTTTCGCCGGCACACAGGTAACGGCCGTTGGCTTGTGCGTGGGTCAGTGCGTGCAGATGCGCAGTGGCGACATCACGCACATCCACAAACCCCCAGGTCAGCGCCATGATGGCGGGAAAAGCGCCGCCCATGAGGTCGGCGAAAATCTTGTTCGATTCGTTGAGCGCAGCGTTCATGGCGGGGCCGATGACGATAAACGGATTGATCACCACCAGCGACCACGACGGCTGCTGCTCGCGATGGAAGTCCCACGCCGCCCGCTCGGCTTCGGCTTTGGAAAAGTAGTAGGGATTGCGGGTCAGCGACGACTTGGTGTTCCAGTCGGCTTCGGTCAACACTTTGTGGCTGTCGGGTTCGTCGGTGATGGCGGCCATCGACGAGGTCACCACCACGCGTTTGATGTGTGGTGCGCGTGCGCAGGCCGCGAGCACATTGCGCGTGCCTTCGACCGCCGGTTGCACCAGATCACGGGCCGGGTCGGCGACCGTCAACTGATACGGACTCGCCATGTGGATGACGTAATCGACGTCCGTGAGATGGGCGTCAAACGCGTCGGGGGTGGCCAGTGAGGCAGCGACTATCTCGAGCCGTTGTGCGGCGCCCGGCAGGGCGCGCAGATGGGCAGTGGCGGCGGCATTGTGCGGGTCGCGCACGGTGCCGATGACTTGGTGGCCCGCATCGAGCAGGGCGGCCACGGTGTGGGAGGCGATGAAACCTGTGGCACCAGTCAGCAAGATTTTCGCGCTCATCGTGTGCTCCTTGAATTACCCCGGCGGGTTTTTGAATAATACGATTTGGTCAATATAAGTTCAAAACGTACAAAAATGAAGCCGAGAATTCCCGCCGCCGCGACGGCCTCCCGGCCCGCGCCCAGCCCGGCCCGCCGCCAGCGTCTGTTGGAGGCCGCCGAACGGTTGTTTTCCAGGGTGGGTTATCGGGCCGTGACCATCGCTGCCATTGCCACCGAGGCGGGTTTCGCCAAGGCCACGGTCTATGCCTATTTCGCCGACAAGGACGACTTGTTTCGCGCAGTGGGTGAGGCGCTCGCGGCCCGCCTGGTGAGCGCAGTCGACAGCGGTCTGGCCGGCGCCGGCACCACTGCGCAGAAGATCGCCGCCGCACTCGCGGCTAAAGACGGCATCATCTCGAGTTTGATTCTGAGCTCACCGCATGCCGGCGAATTGTTTGAAGCGCGTGACCGCCTGGTGCGTGGCGCCTTCGATGCAGCCGACGCCACCATCCTGGTGCTGATTGAGGTGGCGCTGGACGATGGCGTGCAGCGCGATGCCGCGCCGGCGCAGTTGGCGCGGGTGCTGGTGCGCGCCAGCCGCGGGCTGGCCGCACGGGTGACAGATGTCGCCGCCATGCGTGCCGATATCGACTACCTGGTCACCCACCTCATCGACGCTGCGCGTCTACGTGGATGAATGGGTAAAAACCGGCGAATAAATTCCCACTGCAGGTGCGAATTTATTCGCACATTCAATCCCACCGCGAACGACTGCGATTCGAAACAAAACGCGCGCATACATTCGCGCCTACGCTGACACCTCAACCAGTTTGGCCTGGGCGCCAGGCACTAGCTCGATACGTAAACGCCGATGATGAAAGCCCGCCACGCCCGGTCGATGGGCGATGCTGATGAGGGTGGTGTCGGGCAACAGTTCGCGCACCAGGGTGTAGACCTTGCGTTCGAATTCTTCGTCCAGCGCCGAGGTTGCCTCATCGAGAAACAGCCAGTCGGGTTTGTTGATGAGTACACGCGCAAAGGCCAGCCGCTGCTGTTCACCCGGCGATAAACGCTGCGACCAGCGGTGTTCCTCATCGAGATTGGCCGCCAGGTGTTCGAGGCCACAGTGCGAGAGCGCCGTGCTTATCTCCGCATCGCTGACCGCCTGCGCACCGCGCGGATAGGCGACCACGTCGCGCAAGCTGCCGAGCGGCAGATAGGGGCGCTGCGGCAGGAACAGGGTGGTGGCACCCGGCGGCACTTGCACGCGGCCATGACCAAACGGCCAGATGCCGGCCAGCGCACGGAACAAGGTGCTCTTGCCCGAGCCCGATGGCCCGCTCAGCAGTACATGCTGACCGGGTCTGAGCGTACATTCGACCTGGCCAAGCAAGGCTCGCCCATCGGGCAGGGCAACGTGCAGGTCGCGCGCCGCGATGACGTTGTCGCTGCCGACTTCAACGCCTATCGATTTCGGATCGGCCGCGGCGCTGGCGGCGTCCTGAATGGCCTCGTGAAAACTGGTGAGACGATCGACCGTCGCTTTCCAGGTGGCGAGTTGGTTATAAGAATCGATGAACCACGACAGTGACTCCTGCACGCGACCAAAGGCCGAGGCGGTCTGCATGAGGTCGCCAAGCTGAATCTTGCCGGCGAAGAAGCGTGGTGCGGCCACCACGAACGGAAAGATGGTGGCCAACTGGCTGTACATGGCCGTGAACCAGGTCAGACGTTTGCGGTAGTTCATGAGCGACAGAAAATTGTCGACCACAAAACTGAAACGATGCTGCAGCACTTTGCGCTCGTCGTCTTCGCCACGATAGAAGGCAACCCCTTCGGCGTTCTCGCGCAGCCGCACGAGGCCGTAGCGCATGTCCGCTTCATAGCGCTGTTGCTGGTAGTTGAGACCAATCAACGGACGCCCGAGCTTGTGCGTCAACCAGGTGCCGACGATGGCGTAGACCAGTGCGCACCACACCATATAACCCGGCACATGGATGTCGTGACCGAATACAGTGAAACCAAAAGCCCCGGACAGTCCCCACAGTATCGCGACGAACGAGAACAGCGTAACGACCGAATTCATGAATTCGAGCGCCAGATTCAAGGTACTCTCGGTGAAGACCTGCAGGTCTTCCTGAATACGCTGGTCGGGGTTGTCGGTGCCCTGGCCTTTGAGTTCGATGCGGTAGTAACAACGATTGGCCAGCCAGTCTTCGAGAAACACGCCGGTCAGCCAGCGCCGCCAGCGGATCTGCAGCATCTGGCGTAAATAGCTCTGATAGACCGCGATGACGATGAAACCAAAAGCGAGCACCGCGAAAAAGCCGAGCTGGGTTTTGAACGTTTCGTAGTCTTTGTTCTGAATCGAGTTGTAGAAACCGTTGTACCACTGGTTGAACGCAACACTCAGCGCCACCAGCGCCAGGTTCATCGCCACCACCACGCCCAGCAGCAGCCACGCAACACCCTTTTCCTCGGACTGCCAGTAGGGTTTGATCAACGCCCACACTTTGCTCATCTGGCCGTTGCGGGTGATGGACAGTTTTTGCGTCATGCTGGTCATGCGGTGTTCTCGTGACTGAATCAAGGACGGCCGCCGCGTAGCGTATACGGCGGGTCAGACAATAAATGGTAGCCGGCTCGGCTTGCGGGCTTGAGAGGCAGGTGCCGGCAATTAGTTCAGCGCCGATTCGGTCGGCACTGAACGCGCCGCCGCTTCAATCGACTTCCATGACCGCTTCGATTTCCACCGCTACGCCGAGCGGCATGCTGTAGGCGCCCACCGCGACGCGCGCATGGGCGCCGCGCTCGCCGAAGATCTCGAGAAACAATTCCGAGGCACCGTTGATGACGGCGCCGATCTCGGTCAGTTCCGGCGTGCAATTGACGTAACCGGCGAGTTTGGCTATCTGCCTGATGCGGTCGAGATTGCCACCCAGTGCCTCGCTCGCCTGGGCCAGCACGTTGAGCGCCGACAGGCGCGCCGCGGCACGCCCTTCTTCGATGCTGAATTCGCGCCCGACTTTGCCGACATAACGCAGCTCACCTTCCCACTGCGGGATCTGGCCTGAGATGTACAGAATGTTGCCAATGCGGGATGCGCCCTTGATCTTGGCCACCCGTGGCGCTTGCGCACGGGGGATGATGATGTCGAGGGCAGCGAGGCGGGCTGCAATGCTGGGCGGCATGAGTGCTACTCCGTAATGATGGGCAAGATGCGCGCCGTTCAGCGCGCGACGTAACCGCCGTCTACCGGCAGCGCATGGCCGGTCATGAAAGAGGCGCCGTCGGATGACAACCACACCACCGCGCTGGCGATTTCTTCGGGTTCGGCGACGCGGCCCATCGGCTCGAGTTTGGCCAATCGGTCGAGAAAACCCGGCAGCGAATGATTGGCGCTCTCGGTCATGTTGGTGCGCACGCCGCCCGGGCACACGGCGTTGATGCGGATATTGTTACGCGCGTATTCCATCGCGGCGTTTTTGGTCAGGCCGATGACGCCGGCTTTGGCAGCGGAGTAGGCGGCGGCATGACTCATGCCGACCAGACCCGCCACTGAGGCGGTGTTGACGATCGAGCCGCCGCCTTGTTTGAGCATCTGTTGCAGTTCGTATTTCATGCAATGCCATACGCCGGTCAGATTGATGGCGATGACGCGCGCCCAGTCGTCGCTCGGGTAGTCATGGGTCTTGGTGAAAGCCCCGGCTACGCCGGCGTTGTTGAAGGCGATGTCGAGTCCGCCAAACGCACTGACGGTTGCAGCCACCATGTCCGCCACCTGCTGCTCGTCGGCCACATTGACGACCAGGCTGCGGGCTTCGCCGCCGGCGGCGGTGATCTGCGCGACGGTCGCGTCGCAGTTGGCGATGTCGACCGCCATGACCCGTGCGCCGGCGCGTGCCAGTGCCACCGCGCTCGCGCGCCCGATGCCGGCGGCGGCGCCGGTGACGAGAGCAATTTTTCCTGCGCATTCACCCGTCATGAGGACTCCCCTTGTGCCTTCGTGATGAAGGCCAAGAGTGCAGCACTCGCAGGCAAGATGCCATCCCCAGGACTGGCGGCGGCGGGCAGCGTCGCTGCAAGCACGTCGGGTATCATTGGCCGCACATCAAGGAGCGCCCATGGATATCCTGCTGACCCTCGTCGATTTCATCCTGCATCTCGACCACCATATCGCCGAGCTGATCGAAAATTACGGCCTGTGGACCTATGCGATTCTGTTCGCCATCGTGTTCGTCGAGACCGGTCTGGTGGTGATGCCGTTCCTGCCCGGCGACTCGCTGCTGTTTGTCGCCGGTGCGTTCGCCGCGCGCGGGCAGTTCAATCTGGCCACTCTCATCGGCCTGCTGGCGGCGGCGGCAATCCTCGGTAATACCAGTAACTACTGGATAGGGCGCAGACTCGGGCCCAAGGTTTTTGCGTGGGAGAACTCGCGGTTTTTCAATCGTGCGGCGTTCGACAAGACCCATGCGTTCTATGAAAAACACGGCGCCATCACCATCATCGTGACGCGTTTTTTGCCCTTCATGCGCACCTTCTCGCCGTTCGTGGCCGGCGTTGCGGCGATGACCCACACCCGCTTTCAGCTCTTTAATATCGCCGGTGGATTGTTGTGGGTGGTGTCTTTGTGCGTGGCCGGCTACTGGTTCGGCAACATCGCCTGGATCAAGAACAACCTGACCCTGGTGATCCTGGCGCTCATCATCATTCCCGCCCTGCCGACGGTGGTCGTGGCAGGGCGCGAGTGGCTGGCGGCACGCGCGCGCCGCGCCGCTAACTGATCGAACGCAAACGCGTCGCCGGCCAGCGCCTGCGCGCGCCAAAAAAACTCACCACATTGGCGCCGGCCGCATGGGGCGGCGCCAGCATACGGTCAGTGACGGCGACCGCGATCACGATTTCATGGGGGTGAGGCGCATCGGCGACCTGCACCGCCATCACCTCGAAACACTGACCGAAAGCGTTTATCTGTTTGCGCCCGAGCGGCACCTCGATGAGGGTGCCGAGGCCCCCGAGCGCGCGTGCCGATGGCACCAGCGCCGAACAGGCGGCGTTATGCGCGCGCGCCGGCCCGAGTAACTGCGGATGCAGCATCGCGGTGGCGTGTTCGAGGTCGCCGTCCTCACCGATGATGGCGGCCTTGCCATAGCTGGCAACTTGCGATGCCTTGAGTCCGAGCACCGCCGCTGCACGCAGCCCGAGCATGCCGGCCAGTTCATTGCCGATGCTGCCGAGTAAAGTCAGATCTTCCAGGTGCTCGCCGCGACAGGGGTTTTCTATGACAGCGATGGCCGCCGCGCGCCGCGTAGCGCCTGGTTCGTGCGGCGCACCGCCGCCCACCGGTGGCGCGATGATGGTCAGCAGTTTGCGTATGCGTGCGACGCTCATCGATGTTA
>CAMCBY010000145.1 GCA_945873015.1 Klebsiella pneumoniae | reverse complement strand
TGATTCCTGAGGTGGTGATCCTGGAAGCTGAGCCGACCGGGTTCTCCCGTGCGCCTTACAGCAAGAAGCGCGTGTATGTCGACGCACGTAACTTCGTATTCCCGCAGATGCTCACCTTCGACCGTCGCAACGAACTGTTCAAGGCCGGCGAGCCGGGCTTTGGTCAGTACAAGACTGCGGCGAACGAGGTGTTGGACAAGGGCAAACCGGCGTGGAGCTGGACCTGGTACCACAGCCATGACTTCCAGGGCCGTACCATGTCGCGCTTCAACCAGACCGAGTCTGTGGCCGGCGGCTTCAAGTCCGACTACAACCTGCAGAACGTCTACGACAATTACATGACCCAGGCGGCAATGCGTCGTCTTGGCACCTGAGCGAGCCCGCTCTTTGTAACTTGCCCGTGGCTGGCAACCCCCCTGCCGCCAGCCACGGGGCCTTGTAGTGATCTGTCAGGCGAACGGCGGAAGCGCGGCGGGATAGGCCACCGCTTCGACAAGCTCAAGCCAGATGCCGTCGGGATCACGAAAGATCACGACGCGGCGCTCACCCATCTCACCCATATCCCAGGTTTCCACCGCGCCCACACCGGTCTGACCCGTTGCCAGCAGGCGCGCACGCGCGGCTTCAATGTCATCGACTTCAAACGCGACACGAATGATGCCGAGATGATTGGCCTGTGGGTACGCTTCGCCATAGGGCTTGGGCGTATGCCATTGCAATACATCGAGCGGACTGCGTGAGTCGGAGCGTATTCCCATCAAGGTCGCCGCGAAATTCATGCCGCCGAGATAAGCCGAGCCATCGGCATTGGCCAGCGCATCGCCGAGTGAACCATTACTCGCCGGTTGCAGCGCAGTCGGTTCCAGATAGGCCTGCGGATCGAGACCCATCACATCGTGATAGAAACGATAGCTGCGCTCGAGATTACGCACGTTGAGATTGCAGTGATGCATCATGCCCGGATAGACCACTTTACCGGCCGGATCTTCGGCACCGATCATCTCGAGGGTGGCGCCATCCGGATCGCGATAGGCGAATACCCGCACCTTAAAACCATCCGGGGTCAGGATGATCTCGCTGGGTGCGCCATAGGGGCGCCCGCCGTGCGCCAGTACGCGTGCGTAAGCGTCGTCGAGATTGCCGACCAGCGAATTCTGGCGATAGATGCCGACATGGTTGGCTTCGCGATAGGGATGACCGACCGGCGTCGGTGACTTCCATTCGACCAGGTGCAGGAACCGTGCGGGAAATTCCGCCACCAGATCGCCGGGCGGTGACGCGTCTTTTTTGTTCTCCATTACCCAGCCGTCGAACTGGCCATGCTCAATGCCGAGACCGGCATAACGTTGCGCGGGGCCGTTGATGCGCTGCCTGCGTTGCACCGGAAAAGTTGCTTCATAGAACTCCACCGCCTGTTCGAGGTTCGATACGTTGATGACGGTGTGGGAGAAACGATTGATATGACCGCGCAGGCCGTAGGCGAGACGATCGACGGGAGTAGTGTTCGGCGCAGACGTCATGGAATTCCCCTCTGGTGTGGATGAAGCAAGCAACGAGCATAGCGGCTAGTTCACGCGCGCGACTACCTGCAGAGGGGGAGGTCGCGCGCGGCACTTGGTGTGCCGCGACACAGGCGATGCAAGCGATGACGATCAGAACGCCTGCACTGGCCGATGACGGCAACATGCAAGCGGCAGCCAGCAGCGCTCAGCGCTATCGGCGGTGCGCAGCGTTGAATGCGGTCTCAGACATGTTTCGCGGCTTTTGAACCGTGTTCGTGTCTGACGGCAGGAACTTAAAATCCGTTTCACTACCGCGCGCAACACGCGGTGCCGGTCACAGTTTGGTGTGCGTGTGCTGGTGCCTTGAACTCAAGCGCCGGCTTCGGCCGCTTTGATCATGTTGGCGAGATTATCGTGATAGCGACGCAGATGCTGCTCGAAGCGACCAAACACAAATTGTTGATTGACGCCCGACCGAACACCGAGCTGGATCTGTTCGGAGATGAACAAGTCTTCGGCGCTGAAGACGCCGCCATCGATCATTTCGAAAGTGCGATCCCAGTGCGCGCGTTCGTCTGCGTCGCGCGGCGCATGGGGCGTGAAGAAGCTGTGCACGAACAGCATTTCGTCCGGCGTGATGGGGAACATCGCCATGTGACTGGTGGCGTCGGGATGATAGATAAGCAAGCTGTTGGGGAAGATAGCGTGGGTCAAGGTTGCGTGCCGACGAACATCCCAGGCCTCGGCAGGCAAACTCTGAGCCTGCGGCAGTTTGTCGCGTCCGACCAGAATGCGGGTATGCAGTCCCGCGCCTTCACCAGCGGTCTTCATGTTGAGAAAGAATGGCGCGATGGTGCGGCTGTGCAGGGTCTTGATGTGATAGACCTCCTGGAAAGCATCCATCATCAATTTCCAGTTGGTCGGGCAGCGCCGCGTATGCTGACGGAAGAAACGATGGCTGCCGAGACCCAAGGTGGTGAGGTCGTCGTCGATGTCGCCGAGGAAGGCGCCGACATCAATCTCGGTTGCATCGCTGTCCAGCACCGCCCAGATCAAACCGTGGCGCACCTGTGCGGGCAAACGCTTCAATCCATGCAGGGTCTTGTCGGTATTCGGAAAGCCGGCTGCCGCGGGGATACTGCGCAGTGTGCCTTCCAGATCGTAGGTCCAGGCATGATATGGGCAGCTCAACGTGGCGCGTCGGCACACTTCATTTTCGCCCACCACCAGTCGTGCGCCGCGATGCCGGCAGACATTCAGCAGCACATTGATCTCGCCCGTGCGATCGCGCACCAGCAGCAACGGCAGACCGAAGATGTCACGCGCAAGCATGCTGCCAGCGTCCGGCAATTGATCGGCGTGGCCGAGACATACCGGCAGTTTGCGCAGCACGTGGGCAATTTCGCGCGACAGATGCGCCGGGTCGCTGTAGGCGGCGACATCGACGTAGCCTTCCTGGCCGTCCCACTCACTGCTTTCGACCTGTTCCATTTCGTCGAGCAAACGTTGGAACAGCGCGGTCAATGCGTCATTGAGTGGCGCTGGTGGCAGATGCTTGGCATGGTGGCTGGTGGTTTGCGTCATGGGCTCTCGTTCTGAACATTTCCAGCAGACATCGCGCCGGCGCGGTGGTCGTCCGCCGCCAGCCACTCAATATCGGCTGTCTCGCATTCGCGATAGGGCGCGAGTTCGCCACGCGGCTGACTGGCGAACAGCGCCGGATTGTGTACGCCATAAGAGGTGCCGGCCGGCGCGATGCTGTGGGCTTCGAGGGTGTAGGGTGAACGTGTCACAGCGGCATAGTCCTTGACCTGCCCGACCAGCAGGCCAGCGGCGGCGAGCCGCGTTTCCCATGCCGCCGCACTGTCGCTGGCGAGGCAGGTTTCGAGAATTTCGATCAAGGCTGCGCGATGATTGATGCGATCGGTCGCGGTCGCGAAACGCGGGTCGTCGGCCAGCGACTCCGCCCCCAGCACTTTCACCATCGCCAGCCAGTGACTGGGCAGATAGGCCGCTATCACGATCGCGCCGTCACCACAGCGCAACAGATCTGCCGGTGAGCCGAGCGGCGCACTATTGCCGCTGCGCGGCAGTTGTACACCGGTCATGAGGTACTCCACCAGCGGCCCTGACTGCAGATGCAATGCGACATCATAGAGACTGACGCGCACCACTTCGCCGCGGCCGCTGCGTTCGCGTTTGAACAGCGCCGCCAGCAGTGCATGACAGAAGGCGTGACCGCTGGCGGCATCGACCGCCGTGAAGCCGACTTTCATCGGCGTGTCGCGCGGCCCGGTCACCGCCATGATGCCGCTTTCGGCCTGCACGATGAGGTCGACGCCGCGCTTGTCGCGGACACCCGCAGTCCAGCCGAAGCCCGATACCGAGCCGTAGATGAGGCGCGGATTGAGCGCCAGTGCCGCGTCTGGCCCGAGCCCGAGGCGCTCCATCGCGCCTGGCCGCGATGCTTCAATCAGCACATCGGCGGCAGCCACCAGACGTTTGGCAATCGCCAGTTGGCCGGCCTCGCGCAAGTCGAGACGCAGCAGGCGTTTGCCGCGGTTATAGGCGAGAAATATTGGCGACACCGGCAGCTCGGCGGCGGCCGCCGAGCGCAGATTGCGCGCGTTGTCACCCTCCGGCGGTTCGACCTTGACCACGTCGGCGCCGTAGTCGGCCAGCATCAGCGCGGCCGAAGGGGCGGCCACCATTTGTGCGAATTCGAGGACACGAATGCCGGCCAGTGGTTTGTCGTCGTTGCTGCTCATGGGTATCTACTCAAGGCCAAGGCTGGTGATGCGGCCGCTCAAGACCAGGGTCATGCTGCCGGTGCCACGACTGACGGCGTTGGCACCGTGGCGGGCGGTTACTGCCACCGGTTGAATCCGATGCCAGTGTTCGTTGCTGCGGCCATTGCCATAGTCAATCCGCGCCGGCGCCGAGACATCCCATCGGTCGAGTTCGATGACTTCGTTGCCGCGCCATACGCCTAGCCCTTTGTGGTCGTCATAACCACCGCTGTAGCCGAGACCCTGCATGGCGATAGCCGCGCCGATGGCGCTCGCGTCCAGCGTGAGGTCGCTGCCATCGGCGAGTGTGGCGTGCAGGCTTGCATGGCGAAAGCGGCGCGTGCCCTCGTGTAATTCGACGTCAAGACTGACATCGTCGACTTCCCATTCGCGGCCGCTCGCTATCTCACGAATCATGCCGGTGGTGTAACGCGGCTCGCCTTCGCGGCCGTTCAGTTGTACATGGCCGGCGAGGGTGTCGGTGGAGAAAAACAGAAACGCGAGGGTGAAGCCGCGTTCATCCAGCCCTTCTTCGACACCGGTCACGGGCTCGCGTATGCCCATGCGCGGCCGCACGCCCCAGGAATGATCGCGACACGCCCACCAGTTGTTGACTGTGATGCGCGCACCGTCGGTTTCCAGCCAGCCATTGGCGAGACCAATTTGATCGAAACGTTGATAGTCCTCCACCACCCGCGCGCGCTGGCGACGGAAGTGCGGCTGCTCTTCATGGGGCGGCACGATCGCGGTCCAGTCAATTTCGCCGCGCAGATGGTCGCCGGCCTCGATAGTCAGGCGAAAGGCGGCAAGCGGCGCCACCATCTCGATGGCGAGCGGTCCGCAACGGGTTTGAAACTCACGGCCGAGCGACTGCGAGGCGCGCGCGTTGTATTGCTGGCCGCCATTGATAACCACGGCCGCGCCATCCAGCACATTCATGTTGCGGTATACACCCATCGTCACTTGCGCCGCACCACTCCCATCGGGCGCATAAAACGCGAACCAGTGGCGGTCGAAAAAACGTGGGTCGCTGGTGCCGACGTGATCAAAAGTGCTGGGGATCTGATGCCACAGGGTATCGTCCATCGCGGTCAACATGATGGCTCGTTCCTCAACTCTTGTGTTTGGGTACGGCGCCGGTCAGGCGCAGCGGATAACGGCGCGAGCGCTCGGACAAATGCGCGGCGATGCGAGCGGTGAGCGCGGCCGGGCCGTCGAGACAATCACACAACAGGGCCCGCAAAATGTCGTTGCGGGTCTCGGCACTGAGCGCGTCGGCGGGATCGGCGGGTGGCGTGTCGAGCGCCTCATCAAGGCGCGCGCGCAGCGCGGCATCGGCGCAGTCTTGCGCCTCGCGCAACAAGTCCAGCATGGCGGCGTTGTCCCAATGCAGGAACGGCAGCAACTGATGCCAGGCGCGGCCCAGCATACGCACATTGGCGACCAGGCTGCGCAGGGTTTCCAGGGTGTAGCCGTTGTTGAGTTCAGGCGCTACCGCGGTTTCAAGGATGCGGCACATGCCTTCCAGTTGCTCGTTGACATTCGGGCGCATGGCTTAGTCCTTCATCATCGAAAACATCTGTTGAAACAGCCACACCGGGTTGTGATAGATGCGGTCCATCTTGCCGGTCACAAAGGCTTCGACACCAGTCAGCACAATCACCGACAACTTCCAGCACGAGAACACGTTCCACCAGTTGAGCTCGACGGGGTCGACGCAGTAACCGGTAGCGGCGCTGAACGCCGCGACGATGTGTTCACGCTGCCAGTGATCGGGGATCTGCTGCTCGCGGGCGCGCGGCGGGTTGGTGATCCAGCCGAGATCTTCCAGCGGGTCGCCGAGATGGGCGGTCTCCCAGTCAAGCATGGCACTGATGTCGTGACCAACCAGCAGCGCATTACCGGGCTTGAAGTCGCCGTGCACCAGCACCACGGCCTGCGGGCGCGGCGCGCGCCGCCGCAGCCAGGCAAGGGCCAAGGCCATTTCCGGCAGCGGCTCGACCGCTACCCGTTGCAGTTCGCTTTCCCAGAAGTTGAGCTCAGCATGGGCGCCATAGGCGTCGTCCGCGCGGCCATCACCGAGCTCGCGCGCGCGCCAATCGACTTGTTGAATGCCGGCCAGCAGGGCGATAAAACTTTGCCCGATGTGAACGCGTTCAGCGAGCGGGCGTTCGCCCGCGAGTACATACCAGTCGCAGGAGCCGGCGACAAAATCCATGATCATGGCCGGCGCGCCAAACACCGTCGAACCGCTGTCGACCCAGCGCACCGGCGGCGCCGGCACGGCGGTGTTTTCCAGCGCCCGCAACACCCGGAACTCCCAGCGTCGGTCGGTCAAAAGCAGACTGGCGGGCGGATCGCGACGCAGGATCATGCGTTGTGAGCGTGCCCCGCCGTGGTCGCGCCACTGCGCTTCGAACACCCAGTTCTCGCGCGACAGGCCGGTCGAGGTGCGATGCAGATCGGCAATCGCAAGTTCACGCGCGGCCGGCCACTCGGCACTGAGCACTGCGACGAGCTGGCGCGCAATCATGTCGCGCACATCGCCGTGCGCTGCGGCTTCGTTCATGGGGTGGGTCCTGGCCTGCGCCGTTGATTCCCCAGTATAGGGGCGGCGCGCGCAGCGCATCATGCCGAGATCGGGTGGGCTGGAGTTGTCCGTGCGCGTGCCGGACATTGTGGGTCAGACTTCAGTCTGACTCTACATAACAAGTCATCTATCCGGCATCTCACTGAATGTCAGACTGAAGTCTGACCCACAATAAAAAGCGCGAGGGACATTCATTCGAGACAAATAAACTCGCAATACCACGCCCTCATTTTGCGAGTCTGGAAAGCCATCGAGTCGCGCATATAATCGTCGCACCCAAAGGGAGACACGAGCGCCATGGCTTTGCAGGAGATCTCGCTCGCGACTGCGAGCAAAGTAGCGCTGGGTGTGAAACGCCCGGAAGACGTGGTGGTGGCGCGCGACGGCACGGTGTGGCTGTCGGATCAGCTGAGCGCCTGCGCACGTTTGAACGCCGACGGCAGCATCACGCGCATTGGCCATGCCGGCGGCGCGCCCAACGGCATCAACATGGACCGCCAGGGGCGGGTGCTGATCGCCAACTTCGGCGGTCCGGAAGATGGCCACGGTCCTTTGCAACGACTTGATCCACGCACGGGTGAAGTGGAATTGCTGGTCGGCGAACTCGGCGGCCGCAAATTGTTTGGCTGCAACTATCCCTTGGTCGACAGCCACGATCGTATCTGGTGCAGCCATTCCACCTGGGGTTCGCTCGACGCCGCATGGGACGGGCAGGACGATGGCCTGGTGTTTCGGCTTGATCCCGATGGCCGCGTGACAGTGGTCGCCGAAGGCATCAAGTTCGCCAACGGCATGGCCTTCGATGCCGGTGAAAAACATCTCTACGTGTGCCAGACCACCAGTTGCAACATCGTGCGTTACGCGATTCGCGCCGATGGGTCCTTAGGCGCTGCCGAAGCCTATGGCCCCAAGCTCGGCCTGACCCATAAGGAAGTGCAGGCGCGGCGCCCGGTCACAGCGGAATTGCGCTCGCAGCTCGGCCCGACCGACGGCTGTGGTTTCGACCAAGACGGAAATTTATGGGTGACCCTGGTGCTGGCCAACAAGGTGGTTGCGATAACGCCGAGTGGTGAGGTGCTGACGGTGCTGTCGGATCCGACCGGCGAACTCATGCACAGCCCGACCAACGTCAGTTGGGGCGGGCCGGACATGTGCGACCTCTACATCGGCAGCGTGACCCGCGATTACGTCGTCAAAGTGCGCAGCCCGGTGCCCGGTCTGCCCCTCGTTCATCAGATATAAGGAAACGCCGATGTCCACTCAACGCTTCACGCCGCGCGACGATAAATTTCATTTTGCCGAGATGGGAGATGACTGGTGGGCAACGGAAACTTCGTGGTTCTCCTTTCATCATCCCGAACGTAAACTCGGCGGCTGGTTCTACTCGATGTTCCGCCCCAACATCGGCACCGTTGCCGGCGGCGCCTGGGTGTGGGACGACAGCGCGCATCTGCCGTGGGAGATCCTGTATTCGGCCAACTATTCGGCGCAGCAGTTGTCGCGCGAGCAGGATCTCGATGATTGCAAGCTTGGTAATGGCGTGTCGATCAAAGTGCTTGAGCCCTGTCAGCGTTACGCATTGGGCTATGACGATGGCGACCGCTTCAAGGCCAATTTGATCTTCGAGGGTGTGATGCCGCCGGAACCTTTGACCGCCGTGGGTTCGACCTTCGGCTCTGCCCATCACTTCGATCAATTCGGCCGTGTGACCGGCGAAATCG
>CAMCBY010000144.1 GCA_945873015.1 Klebsiella pneumoniae | reverse complement strand
CGAATGCCACGACGACTGGCGTCTGCTGGCGGACGACGACCCCCTCGTTGAGGCGTCTGCGGTACTGCCTTTGGCGCGTTGGCTTGCCGCATCGCCAGCGCCAGGCATGAGCCCCTATGGACTGTGGGTGCGTCCCGAGGACGAACTCGCCGCGGTGCTTGGTGTGGCTGCGCGCTGCGTGATGATCGCGATTGAATTCCCGACTTTTAACGATGGCCGTGGCTACAGCTTTGCCCGGCAGTTGCGTGCGACCGGTTTTGCCGGCGACTTGCGTGCGGTTGGCGATGTACTGCGCGACCAGGCGTTTTATCTCGCGCGTTGTGGTTTTTCGAGTTTTGAGCCGGCGGCCCATACCGACAGTTCTTCGTTCATTGCCGGCCTCGAGGACTTCAGTCTGGCCTATCAGGGCGCAGCCGACGCACGCACGATTATTCAGCGCTTGCGCCACGCCCGGTAAGCAGCGCCGCGGGCGCCGCATCATTCAAGCAATAGTCGGCGCGCGCCGACAACACGCGGATGGCAGCCCTTCTCATGACTGTACCGCGATGACTGCGCCGCTGGCCGCTGGCCTGGCGCCGTTCAAGCGGCTGCGAATCATGATCATCGACGCCTCGCGCGAACACGCGGCCCAACTGCGGCGCCTGCTGGCCAGTGTCTTGCCCGATGTCGAAGTCACCGAATACGACCCTGAAGACAAGGGCCGACCCGGCGCCGATTTTGCCTGGCACCTGTACGACGCGGTGCTGCTCGATTTTGAGCTGGGTATGACAGACACCGGTCTCGACTGGCTCAAGCTTTACGCCCGCAGCGCTGGATTTCCGCCGACCATCCTCATGGCCGCTGGCGGTGACGATTATGTTGCCGCGCGCGCCATCAAACTTGGCGCGTGCGATTACATCCGCAAATCCGACATCGACGGCGCGCGTCTGGGTGAACTCATCTGTGAGGCGGTGCGCGAGGCGCGCGCCGCCGATCACTTCGATGCCACCGTGCGTGAGGATCGCGTCGCGAGCCACCTCGCGATCCTTGACCGTTTGCATCTGTCTCCTGCCGAAGATGGCGAAAGCGCGCCGCCGGGCGCCATCGGTTATCGTTTCGTGCGGCTCATCGGCCAAGGCTCGAGTTCGCGCGTTTACCTCGCCGAACGTACCACCGACGCGACCACGCTGGTGCTCAAGGTCATCGACATCCGTGGTGTGCAGGACAATCAGGTCATCGAGCGTTTCATGCGCGAAGCGGAAATCGTGTCGGCCATCCGCAGTCCCTATGTCGTGCATTTCTATGACTATGGTCTGACCCAGACCTATGGCTACATCGCCATGGAGTTTTTCACCCGGGGCGATCTTAAGCAGCGCATCGAACATGGCGTGGCGGAAGGTGACGCGCTGAATTATCTGCGTCACATCGCGCTCGGCCTGCAAGCCATTCATGCCCAGGGCATCGTGCATCGCGATCTGAAGCCGGGCAACATCATGTTCCGTGCCGATGACAGCCTCGCGCTGGCCGACTTCGGCATTTCGCGCCGCCTGAATCAGACCAGCGATCTGACCAATCTCGGCAGCGTGCTCGGCACGCCCAATTACCTGAGCCCTGAACAGGCGCTGGGGCAGGCGGCTGATCACCGTGCCGACTTGTACAGTGCAGGTATCATCCTCTACGAAATGTTGACCGGGCGTAAGCCATTCCGCGCCGAGAACGCGTCCGCACTGGTGTATCAACATGTACACGCCGATGTGCCGCAGTTGCCCGAACCGCTGCGCCGCTATCAGCCGCTGGTCGCGCGTCTGCTGGCCAAGGACTGCGAGGATCGCCTGCCAAATGCCGTCGCGCTGGTCGCAGCGCTGGACCGTCTTATCGACAATTAGACGCGACCCTCTCCGGTCGTGCTTGAAATTGGGCGGCCTCGTCCGCATCTCTAGCCCACGCGACCGCGCGTGGCGCGGCCGCGCTTAACCACAGAGCGCGACAAAGCACATGAACGAATCACAACCCGTAATTGAGCAGGACGAGTCAGAAGTCACCGCGCTGGCGGGCGTGCCGGCGCGCATTCAGGAAATTCTGCCGGACAAGTTGCTGGTACTGCCACTGCGCATGCGGCCGTTCTTTCCCGGTCAGTCCATGCCGATAGTGCTGGAAGATGACCTGTGGCGTGAAACCATCGAAAGTGTCGGGCATACACCGCAGAAACTGGTGGGCCTGGTCTACGCCCGTCATCCGCTCGACCAGAGCGCACCGGTGCCGCAGGACTTTGCAACTTTCGGCACCGTTGCACGCGTGCATCACGCGATGCGCGACAGCGGGCGCATTCAGTTCATTGCCGAAGGGATAGAGCGGTTCCGAATCGCGCGCTGGGTGCAAAACGAGCGGCCGTTCGTGGTGCAGACCGAATATCCGCCGCCGGTGTCAGACAAGGGTAAGGAGGTGCGTGCCTATGCGCTTGCGATTATCAACAAGATCAAGGAACTGCTGCCGCTCAACCCGTTATACAAAGAAAGCCTGAAGGCCTTCCTCGACCGCTACTCGCCGGATGATGCGTCACCGCTGACCGACTTCGCAGCGGCCATGACCAGTGCTGATGGCGATCAATTGCAGGAAGTGCTGGAGACCGTGCCGTTGCTGCGGCGTATGGAAAAAGTGCTGCTGTTGATCCAGCACGAACTGGAAGTGGCGGGTCTGCAGACCGAGATCCGTCAGCGCGTTGAAAGCCGTATCAGCGAACAACAGCGTGAGTTCTTTCTCAAGGAACAACTGAAGGAGATCCAGAAGGAACTCGGCATTTCCAAAGACGACAAGACGGTTGAGCTCGAACGTTTCCGGGACCGCTTGCGCGATTGCGAAGTGCCGGTCCACGCCCGCAAGCGTATCGACGAGGAAATGCAGAAATTCTCGCTGCTGGAGGCGGGTTCGCCCGAGTATGGCGTGACCCGCAACTACCTCGACACGCTGACGTCGTTACCGTGGGGCAAGTATTCCGACGACCAGCTCGATATTGACCATGCGCGCAAGATTCTGGACCGCGACCATGCGGGGCTGGCGGATGTGAAGGACCGCATCATCGAATTCCTCGCGGTTGGCAAACTGAAAGGCGAGATGGCCGGCTCGATACTCTTGCTGGTCGGCCCGCCGGGAGTGGGCAAGACGTCGATTGGTCACTCGATAGCCGATGCACTCGGCCGCAAGTTCTTCCGCTTCAGTGTCGGCGGCATGCGCGATGAGGCCGAGATCAAAGGTCATCGACGGACTTACATCGGTGCCATGCCGGGTAAGTTCATTCAGGCGCTGCGCGATACCGGCGTCGCCAATCCGGTGGTGCTGCTGGACGAGGTCGATAAAATCGGCGCGTCCTATCAGGGCGACCCGGCCTCAGCCCTGCTCGAAGTGCTGGATCCCGAGCAGAACGCGAGCTTTCTCGATCACTATCTCGATGTACGCTTTGATTTATCCAAGGTGCTGTTTGTATGCACCGCCAATCAACTCGATTCAATCCCGGGGCCGTTGCTCGACCGCATGGAAGTCATTCGCCTGGCCGGTTATCTGACCGCCGAAAAGGTTGCCATCGGCAGCCGCTATCTGTGGCCGAAACAGCGCGCCAAGGCGGGTCTCAACGCGCGTCAGGCGCGGGTCAACGCGGGGGCGGTGAAGGCTATCGCCGAGAACTACGCGCGTGAAGCCGGGGTGCGTAACCTCGAAAAACAATTGGGTCGCATCGCGCGCAAAGCGGCGCTGGCGGTGGTGCGCGATCCGCATCATGAAGTGGTGGTTACGCCGCAGAATCTGTCGAGCTTTCTTGGCGCGCCCTTGTTTCGCAAACAGGTGCCGGAACGTGGCATCGGCATTGTGACCGGTCTCGCCTGGACAGCGATGGGCGGCGCCACACTCGATATCGAAGCGACACTCGTGCATAGCAAGAATCGGGGTTTCAAGCTGACCGGGCAGTTGGGTGATGTGATGCGCGAGTCAGCCGAGATAGCCTACAGCTATGTCGCCGCGCATCTCGCCGACTATGGCGCGAGCAAGGAATTTTTCGACGAAGCTTTTGTGCACCTGCATGTGCCGGAAGGCGCAACGCCCAAGGACGGCCCGAGTGCGGGTGTGACCATGGCCACTGCGCTGTTGTCACTGGCGCTGGGGCGACGCATGAAGCGGCCGCTGGCCATGACCGGCGAATTGACTTTGACCGGTCGCGTGCTGCCGGTCGGTGGCATACGCGAAAAGATCATTGCGGCGCGCCGCTCCGGCATCAAGGAAATCATCCTGCCGGCGGCAGTGCGCGGTGAGTTCGACGAATTGCCGGCCTATATCCCACAAGGGCTACGCTTTCATTTCGTCGAGAATTTCCGCGAAGTGGCGGCGGTCGTATTCGAGTAGTTGTAGAGAGGTGAGGGCTGCGGTCGGCGCGAGGCTTTGTGCGATACTCCGTCGACCCAAGCGTGACGAGGCCGCAATGTCGATACAAACCGAGCCCTCACTTCTCATTCATCGCCGTACCAAGATAGTCGCGACCGTCGGTCCGGCCTCGAGCTCCGAGGACGTCATTACCGCGCTGATAGAAGCGGGCGTGAATGTGTTCCGCATCAATCTCTCCCACGGCAGCCACGCGGCGCACGGTGCCGCGATTGCACTCATTCGTCAGGTGGCGGCACGCCTCGCCACACCGACCGCGATTCTTGCCGATCTGTGTGGCCCGAAGATTCGTACAGGCAGGTTTCGCGACGGCGGTGTCGAGCTGGTGGCAGGCAATCGCGTGATAGTCACCACCGCGGATGTGCTCGGTGACGCGCAGTTCATTCCTTCGCAATACCCGGCCCTGCCGCAGGACGTCGCCCCCGGAAATCGCATTCTCCTGAACGACGGCGCGGTCGAACTGCGGGTGTTGGAAGTGCGGGGGCAGGAAGTCGATTGTCTGGTGGTGGCGGGTGGTCCGGTGGGTGATCACAAAGGCATCAACTTGCCGGGCACGACGGTTTCCGCGCCTTCACTGACCGACAAGGATCGCAAAGACGCAGTATTCGCGCTTGCCGCCGGTGTGGATTTTATTGCGCTGTCCTTCGTGCGTAATGGGGATGACATCACAGCCCTGCGCGTCATTGTTGATGCGGCCGGCTCCAAGGCCGGCATCATCGCCAAGATTGAAAAGCCCGAAGCCTTGGCCAACAGCGAGGACATCATCGCGCGTGCCGACGGCATCATGGTGGCGCGGGGCGATCTGGGTGTGGAACTCAACCCCGAGCAGGTGCCGTTGGCGCAGACCCAGTTGATTACGCGCGCGCGCCAACTCAACAAACCTGTGATCGTCGCCACACAGATGCTCGAATCGATGATCACCAATGCGCGACCGACCCGTGCTGAGGTTTCCGATGTGTCGTTTGCGGTCGCGAGCGGTGCCGATGCCGTCATGTTGTCCGGCGAGTCGGCAGTTGGGCGTTTCCCGGTGGCGGCGGTACAGATGATGGACCGCGTTGCGCGTCAGACCGAGGCCTACTACTGGCATGCGGGTCTGGCGTTCCCCGGCAGTCATGTGCCGACCACCGTGCCGATGTTGTTTGGTGATGCGATCGCGGATGCCACCGCGCGGCTGGTCGCTGATCTCCGCGCACGTGCGGTGATGGTGATCTCGGTGCACGGCATGACCGCAGCGACCATCAGTGCGGCCCGACCGGCGGCACCAGTGGTGGCTATCTCGTGCGATCTGCAGACCTGCCGCCGCACGAGTCTCATGTGGGGCATGATTCCGCACTATGTAGCGAGCGTCGGCGCTGAAAATCCCAATCAGATTGCGCGTCGTGTGGCACGCGAGCTCGGTCTGGCCAAAGATGGCGGGTATGTAGTGCTGGTGCGTGGTTTCCACGCCGACCCGGCAATCAACTCGCCGTCGATTACCGTGTTACAGGTGTAGGTGCGAATTCATTCGCACCTACAGTCGAACGAAGGCTGCCCTTAGAACGGGATATCGTCGTCGAAGTCCATGGGCGGTTCGGCCTGACCGCGTGGTGCGCTGTCATCGCGACTGCCGCCACCACCGCCGCCGTAGCTTGCACCACCGCGTTCTCCGCCACTCCCTGCGGGTGCGCCGCCGCCGCCCGCTGCGCCACGGCCCCCAAGCATCTGCATGTCACTCGCGACAATTTCGGTGCTGAATTTTTCGTTGCCGTCTTTGTCCTGCCATTTGCGAGTCTGCAGACGGCCTTCGATGTAGATCTGAGATCCCTTCTTCACATACTGCTCGACGATTTCCGCCAGGCGCCCGAAAAACACCACGCGGTGCCATTCGGTACGCTCCTGGGTCTCGCCGCTGTCCTTGTCACGCCAGGTGTCGGCGGTCGCGAGGCGCACGTTGGCGACGGCAGCGCCGCCGGCGGTGTAACGCACTTCGGGATCGGCGCCGAGATTGCCGATCAGCATGACTTTATTGAGGCCACGTGCCATGGATGTTTGCTCCTTCCGGTAGTTGATACGACCTTCCGTGGTCGGGTAGAGGCCCGGATTCTACCCAAGCCGGTGGGCCGCGTCAGTCCTGCCGCGATACCTCGAGGGCGCCGCCCGGCGCGCGCAGCGCGGCAACCAGCCACAACACGCACAAGCCGGCGCAGACCGCGGGCACCAGCGCAAAACCGGCCCGGCCGGCAACCAGACCGCCGAGGGTGCCGCCGATGAACATGCCGAGGAACTGGAAAGTTGCATAGGCACCGAGCGCGGTGCCCTTGTAGGCCGGCGGCGCAACGCGCGAGATGAGGCTCGGCAGGGAGGACTCAAGAAAATTAAAGGCCGTGAAAAACACCGTCAGGGCAACATAAGTGCCAACCCGGGAGTGCCAGGTCAACCACACCAGCACTTCCGCCAGACACAGCAGACCGATGGCGATACGCGAGACCCGCATCAACCAACCGGGGCGCATCGACAAGCGGATCAACGGTGCAACCAGCGCGATGGATACCAGCAGCACCGGCAGGTAAACCGTGTGATGGCGCGCGGCGGGCAGATTGAGCCCTTCCTTGAGGCCGACAGGAATCGCGACAAAACTTGCCGCCAGCACCAGATGCAACGCCAGCACGCCGAAGTACAACACGCGTAATTCCGGGGCACTGACCGCCGCCCACGAAATCGGCGCGGTGCGACGCACCTGATTGGGCGGCGTAGGAACAAGATAAAACAGCACGGGCAGCGCCAGCGCACCGGCCACCCCCGAGGCCACGAACAGGCCATTCAAGCCGACCGCCCCATCGATCATGGGCCCGAGCACAAACGCCACCGAGAACGCGATACCGATACTGACGCCGATGATGGCCATGACCTTGGTGCGCTGAGTCTCGCGGGTCAGGTCAGCGGCCAACGCCAAGGTCGCGCCCGATACCGCGCCCGCGCCCTGCACGGCGCGGCCTAGCAAGACGGGCAGGATGTGATGGGCGAAGGCGGCAATGCCTGAGCCCAAGGTGAAGATCACGAGGCCAAGTGCGATCACCGGCTTGCGGCCGATCCGATCAGACAGATTGCCGAAAGGGATCTGCAGACAGGCCTGGGTCAGGCCGTAGATACCGAGAGTCAGCCCGATCATGAAAGGGCTTGCGCCCGCCAACTGATCGGCATAAAGCGCCAGCACCGGCACCAGCATGAACAGTCCGAGCATACGCAGAAAAAACACCCCCGCGAGGGCGAAAGTGGCGTGCCGTTCCTGGGCGGTGAAAGCGATGCTTTGAGACACGATGTAAACGAATTGAGCCGTGGCGAAAAAACACCGTATAGTACCCGTTTGATCTTTGCCGGCGCCAGTCGCAGCCGCACGCCTTGGGAAGCCAGTACTGTCAATGGATACGATTCATCTTCGCGGCGCACGCACGCACAATCTCAAGAACATCGATATCGATCTGCCGCGCGATAAGCTCATCGTGATCACCGGCCTGTCGGGCTCGGGTAAATCATCGCTGGCGTTCGACACCATCTATGCGGAAGGACAGCGGCGTTATGTCGAATCGCTGTCGGCCTATGCCCGCCAGTTCCTGTCGATGATGGAAAAGCCCGATATCGATCACATCGAAGGGCTGTCACCGGCGATTTCCATCGAACAGAAATCGACCTCGCATAACCCGCGCTCAACGGTCGGCACCATCACCGAGATTTACGACTACCTGCGCCTGTTGTTCGCGCGTGTAGGTGAGCCGCGCTGCCCTGACCATGCGGAAATACTCGAAGCCCAGACCGTCTCGCAGATGGTCGATCAGGTGCTGGCACTGCCGCCCGATTCGCGCTGGATGCTGCTCGCACCGGTCGTGCGCGGCCGCAAGGGTGAACATCACCAGGTGTTCGAGCATCTGGGCCGTCTCGGCTATCTGCGCGCGGTGGTGGACGGCGAGGTGGTGATGCTCGATCAGCCGCCGGTGCTGGCATTGCGCAAGAAGCACGACATTGACGTGGTCATCGATCGTTTTCGCGTGCGTGAGGACTTGAAGCAGCGCCTCGCGGAATCTTTTGAGTCAGCACTGGGGCTGGGCGAAGGTGTGGCGCGGGTGGTGCCGATGGAAGGCGATCACGCCGGGCCCGGCGCGGAGCTCATATTCTCCTCGCGCTTTGCCTGCAAAGTGTGCGGTTATTCCATCAGCGAGCTTGAACCACGCCTGTTCTCCTTTAACAATCCGGTCGGCGCGTGTACCTCCTGCGATG
>CAMCBY010000143.1 GCA_945873015.1 Klebsiella pneumoniae | reverse complement strand
GCGCGCGTCGGGGATGAGTTCAGCCAGACGTCGGCCCAAAGACTCCGGCGCCGTCGGGTCGTGAGAAGTCCACACCACCAGCGTAGTCGCTTTGATGGCCGTCCACTCTGCATCACTGAGATTATTCGGGCCGCGGATCTCAGGCTCCTGCAAGACCAGGATGTTCTCCAGCGCGCGCGCAAAACCCGGCTGCTGATAGATGGCTTGGCGACAGGCCACCAGATCATCGGTGACCGAGGCCGGGTCGGCCATCAGCCATTCCAGTCGTGCGCGCACGGCCTCCCAACTCGGGTTCTCCACCGCGGCGCGGGTCGATTGTTTGATCTTCGCCATCACCGCCGGGTTCATGGTCGCGCCACCTGTCGTGTTCAAACACAGGCGCGCGACGCGCTGCGGATATTTGAGGGCAAAACGCGCCGCCACCCAGCCGCCCAGGGATTCACCCGAGATATGCGCGCGTGCGCAGCCTAAGGTATCGAGTACCGCACGCAGGTGTTCGACGTAGACGTCGATTTCATAGGGCGTATCGGGTTTGTCGCTCCAGCCGTGGCCGACCATGTCGATGGCATAGGTGTCGAAGTGCGCACCGTGGGCAGCGAGATTGCGCGAATAACATTCGGCGTGACCGCTGGTCCCATGCAGCAGGAGCAGGACCGGCTCACCTTTGCTGCCACTATGCAGATAACGCGTGCGGATGCCGCCGGCGCCGAGATATCCCTGCTCAAAAACCGCGCCGCGCAGATCGCCCCACAGGCTGCGATAGGGTTTATCGCCAGTGCTGCTCATAAGTCCTCCAGAAAACGATCAAGATAGTTCAGCCACTCCTCTTTGCGTGCGTATTCACGCTGGATGCCCGCCATCAAGGCGCTGCGCTCGCCGGCGTAATTCATCTCATAAAGTTCGTGTCGTGCACCGAATTCGCTACCGCAGATATCCCAACCGAGCTTGAGTAACTGGGTCTTGCGTACGCCCGACATCTCGGCACCGCGCAAAGCGCGCTCGATGTCGGCACCGACCGGCGAATCGAATTCATCCATCGACACCGGCACCTGCACCAGCGCGCCACCGCCCATACGTCGCACCATCTTCACGAGATCGGGATAGACCAGCGGGCCATAAGCACGACCGACCTGCAAGGCCGGCAGATCGGGATACAGCACGCCGTTGTCCGGATCGACCGTCGCCTGCAGTTCCGCCGCGCGTGTGGTGTTGCGGATCATCTCGATGCGCACCACCGCCTCGCCGAGCATTTCCATGATCTCGGGGCGCGATGCCAGGCCCTGCGCTTCGGCGAGGCGCTGCACCAGCGCATACACAAAACCTAACTTCACTTCGAGGCGCGCATTGGTCTGATGGGCGGTCAGTTCGCGCATACGCGTTTCGCGATACATACGATTGAGCAGCGGCACGTTCTGATTGACGAACACGCGGTCCCACGGCACCAGCACGTTGTCGAATACCACCGTCGCGTCCATTTCGTCGAAACGCGACGACAACGGAAAGTCGCGACGTTTGCCGTGACTGGCATAGGACACGCGGCAGATGGTTCTCAAACCCTTGGCGTTCATCGGCACCGCGAACACGTTCGCATAGGCTTCTTCACCGGCCTGGAAGGTCGGCGGGAACGGCCACACCAGAATCTCATCGGCGTAGGGCGCGGCGGTCGCGATACGTTTGATGCCCGACAACACCAGGCCGTCGGCATTCTCATCGACCACCCGCAGGCAGATGCCAGGGTCGGACTGCTGATGACGCAATTTGCCCTTGTCGAGCTGCGGGTCGAGCAGTGCATGGGTCAGAAACAGATCGTTTTTCGCGACATGTTTCCAGTAGTTAACCATCGCGTCGGCGCCGGCCGGACTCGCCTCGGCGAAGAAGCCGCGCTTGGCGGCCAGCGCCGCCAGCATCACGTTCAGAAAATCGGGGCTGCGTCCGACCATGCCGCAATTGGCGCGCGCCCAGGTGATATAGGCCTCGCGCTTCAAGCGCAGTTGGTTGAGCGTGCGCGGGATCTCGAACGCGCGACCGGCAAGGCCGATATCGGGAATCTCGGTGACCAGCACCTCACGGTGCGCAGGGTCATGCTGCAGGTCGTAGAGTTCGGCGATGGATTTGATCGCGGCCTGAAACTCAGGGAAGACCGTCACATCCTCGACACGTTTGCCGTCGTACCACACCTCACGTCCGTCACGCAGACCTGCGATGAATTGTTGCCCATTACGCACGGCCATGGCCTACCTCACTTTGTTCGCGCCAGCCGGCGCCGTTGTATTCACTGCGCAAGGTCGGCTGACGTTGGGTTAATTCGATGCCGAGCAGCGGCAGTACTTTTTCGACCAGCAGCTCGTTGCTTTTCAGCAGCCCGTCTATCGGCGCCGGGCCCGCCGCCATCCACGGCACGATCAAATCGGTATTCAACATCTTGATCATGGCGTCCAACTGACGCGCGACCGAGTCGACCGTGCCGCACAAGGAATAACCGCGCTCGCGCATGGTCGCCGGTGTGTTCGGAATCACGCCGGTCTCGCCGGGATGACGCAGCGCCTCGTTGAAATGGAACCATTCATGCCAGCGCGTCCAGATATAACCCAGGCCGCGCTCCTGAATGGCAAAAGCCTCGGCGTCGGTATCGGCCACCACGATTTCGCGGAAGTGGCCGAGCCCGCGCCCCCATTCGAGCGCATGGCCGGCGGCGTTCGCGGCGCTGTGATAGAGATCCACCGCACCACGCGCGTGGGCTTCGATGGGCGAGAAAATAATCGGCGTGATCTGTTCCTGCGCCGACCATTCAATCGTCGCCGGGCTCATGGTGAACGGGATGAAGGTCTCAACGGTGGACGGCACCTGCAAGGTCAGGGGCGCGATGCCTATCTGCTGCAGCTCACCGTTATCGGCGACCATGCCGGGCGCCATCGCGCGCGTGGCCGGATGACTCCAGTCGATGCCGCGCGGCGGAATGGTCCAGTGTTTTCCTTCGTGGCGAAACATCGGCTCGGCCCAGGCTTTGCGGATGATCTCGTAATGCTCGTTGAACAGCTCGCGGTTGATACGGTCGTGTTCGGCGAAATCGGGATCGTTGGCGGCGGTCCACACCGCATTCATCTTCTGCCCGACCGTCATCACATGGCGGGCCTGGTAGCCGCGCGCGAAACCGGCGCACATGCGACCCTGGGACATGTGGTCGAGCATCGCGAGATCCTCGGCAAGCAGGATGGGATTACGCGCCGGCAGTACGTTGCCCATCTGACCGATGCGCAGACGGTGAGTCTGCATCGCCGCCCACAGGCCGAGCAGCACCGGGTTGTTCGACACCTCGAGGCCTTCGAGGTGAAAGTGATGCTCGGAGAAGGCGCAGAAATCGAAGCCGAGATCTTCGACCTGGCGCAGCAGGCGCGCGCAATCGGCGAGACCGCGCTGGTAAAAATTAGGATTCTGGCCGGCAAAGCCGCGCTCAAACTCGGCGGGCGTGGCCCCCGCGCTCGGCAGCATGAAAGCACCCAGGCGAATTTTCATGACATATCATCTCCCCGTACGCCGGCGTGCCGCGCGGCGAACGTCATGAACGGTCTCAAGGCAGTCACAGGGCGCGAGCCAACCCTGTGACTCGAGCCGGCGGGAGTCTAATATATTAGTATGCCAATGCCTATCCTCAGCCCGACACCCGTACGCCAGGCTTCGCCATGACTGTCCGCTCCTTCGCCCATGAGGCTCTGCAGTCCGCGCGTGGCGGCAACCCGGCAGCGCGGGCCGATGCCGCCTACGACTACATCAAGACCCGTCTGCTGGAAGGTGACTACGATGCAGGGCAAAAGCTGTCGGTGGTCGAACTGACACGCGAGCTCAATTGCAGCCGCGTGCCGGTCATGGAAGCGATCAAACGCCTGGCCAGCGCTGGCTTCGTGCACATCGTGCCGCAGGTCGGCTGCCGGGTGGTGACACCGCAGCCAGCCGAGGTCCGCGATTTTTTCGCCCTGTTCGCGGCCGCCGAAGGCACCGTCACCGCCTTCGCCGCCGCGCGGCGTAGCGAGGCCGAGGTCGAGCAGTTCAAACAGCTTTGCGCGCACATCGACGACATCGCCCGGAAAGCCGGCAAGCTCGGCGACCGCGACCCGACCTATCGACGCCTGAACCTGAATTTCCACGCGGCCATTCATCATCTGGCACGTTCGCCGGTGACCACCGCGATTGCGACCACCATGTGGGACCGCAGCGATTTCTATATCAAGCTCGCCTTCGGCTCGTTGTATTTCTCGCGCCCGGTACGCGCCGCCCACCAGACCATCCGTGCGGCCATCATCGCCGGCGACGCCGCCGCCGCACGCACTGCGGTGGCCGCCCATCTTGAGGCCGTCGGCGATAGCGTGGCGAGCGCCATGGAGAAGCTGGCGCAGGTTTAAGCATGCCCGCTTTTGCCAATTGTGGGTCAGACTTCAGGAAGTTCTGATTAAGTGTAGCGAGCATGGCCGCGCACTAGGAGCCGCGCAGAGAGCGACGAGACATATCAGATAGATAGGCGAGGAGCGAGCGAGCACGCGACACCGCGCGCGGCCAGCGCAGTAGCTTAATCAGAGCTTCCTTCAGTCTGACACTGTCGTGACCGCTCGACGCCGCCAATAACCGGCAAATGTCAGACTGAAGTCTGACCCACAGAAGATCGCATGCCGACGCTCAGTTCGAGACCTGCACGCAAAATATGGAGAGCGGGCGTGGCGACGGTCGTGCGCACTATCCCGACTCCGGCACCCGTAGGTGCGCTGGTTATCCGGGTTCACCGCGGCACAGCACGCCTGCCGCGATGGGCCTGGAGCGCCGCCTCGACATGGGGCGGCACCCTGCTCAGCGCACGGTACTCATTGAGCAACGCGGTGGGAATCTCATCGTAATTGCCTATCGGCCCACGGCACGCGGCCGCGCCGCACAGGCAGTTGAAGCGGAACGGAAAGGCAATCTGGGTGACACCGTAGTCGAAATACAGCTCGGCACCGGCGTCAATCGCGTGGCTCGAAACCAGATAGAACAGCCCGGCCTCACTCTGGATATGCGTATTGGGTGCACAGGAGTGGTTGACGAAATCATCGGCACCACCCGACAGTGCATAGAACTCATCGACGCCTATCTGCAGGAAACCGTCGCCGAGACCGGCCGCCGCCGCGCGTTCGACCTCGTCACGCCCGACCCGCGGCCCGACGAACTCGAGAATCCTGACGCCCGGCTCGATCGGCTCCCGGGTGAATACGCCATGACCGCCGTGGGAGGTCCTCACTTCGACCTGCGGATAGCGAGTCATTTGCTGTTGTCATCCTTCATCGAAACCACTACACCTCGACGGCACACCGTCAGATCATTTGTGTCACCGCCGGCGTTCGCCACGGGCGCCCGCCAAGGAAGTCGCGCAGCATAACGATCTCGGCCAGCCATGCCCAGAGAGGCGCACCCGGGGTCTTGCACGAGGCCGCGTATCCGACTGTCGCGGCCAGCGCGCATGCTATAACCTCAGGCCCGCCGTGAGTACCGGCTTCCTGGGAAATATTGTTATGCGCAAGCTCTATCACTGTGCCGGTGCGCGCTCCATGCGCAGCGTGTGGCTGCTCCACGAACTCGGTCTCGAGTTCGAACTGGTGACCTTGGGATTCTCCATGGCGGCGCTGCGTACGCCGGAGTATCTGGCCATTTCGCCCTTGGGTCGGGTGCCCTGCCTGGTCGATGGCGATGTCACGCTCATCGAGTCCGGCGCAATCTGCCAGTATCTGTGCGAGCGCTATGACGACGGTCGTCTATATCGCGCGGTGGGCCATGCCGAGCGCAATGCGTGGCTGCAATGGCTGCACTTCGCCGAGACCGTTGCGGTGCACGGCGCTTCTTTGGTGCAGCAGCAGGTGTTCGTCGCGCCCGCCGACCGTTCGCTGGTAGTGATCAAACTCGAATCGCGGCGCCTGCGCAAAGCATTTGAAGTGCTCGAGCAGCAACTGCGCGAGCGTGACTATCTGCTCGCCAGCGGTTTCAGCGCCATCGACACTGCGGTCGGCTATAGCTTGCACCTCGGCCAGCAACTGATCGGCATCGAGGGGCTGCCGGCGCTTGCGGCCTATTACGCACGGCTCAGCGCACGCCCGGCTTTTCAGCGCGCCCTCGACCAGGCGCCGATCAAGGCGATGGCGGAAGCGGTGCCAGGTTTGGCGTGACCGGCTCGGCGCCACCCAGACGGTCACGTTCGACGCTGTAGATCACATCGGCCCCCTGACCGGCACCGGTCTGGGCCTCGACACTCCAGCGCGGCGACAGTTTGTAGTTGAGAAAAAACGACCATACGCGCTCGAACGGGTTGAACTCCGAACGCACCGTCAGTTTGGGCGTCAGGCGTTTGCCGGCGACGATGGACGAGGTGCGCGCGTTTTTGCCCGGATTGATGCCGAACTCGTCGAGCGCAAACAGATTGCTCAATTGGCTGGTGACCAAGGCCGCACGATCGGCGCCGAGGCTCAAGGCCGCGCGCGCAATCACGCCCGCCTCACCCGACGAGGCATTGGCCAGGGCGTGGCCGGTAACGAGATAGGACAGCACTTCCGCATCGGGCATGCTCGGCTCGGCGAACAAGGCAAACTTCGGTACGCGCAAATTGCCGCTGACGCGCACGCCCGCCGTGACCTCGAGATCAGGACGCACCGCACGTACATCCAGCGCCGGGTTGTCTATCGCGCCATCGAAGATCAAGGCGCCGCGCTCAATCTTGAGATCCTGGCCATAGGCTTTGTAGTGGCCATCGACGATATTCAAGCCACCGCGCCCGCGCCCGCGCGCGTCCCCGCGTGGTTTGGTCCAATGCACCGCGCCATTGAGTTTGGCGTCGATACCGGCCGCTGACAGCTCGACTTCATCGCCGAGTGTGAAGTCGAGATCGGCCGCAAGCGTGTCAACAAACCAGCGCTGACGAGCGCGCGGCGCCTGACCCACCCCCTCACCGCCGACCAAGACTTCGTCAGGCGAGGTCGCGACGGCGCGTTCCGGCAGACTCGGCAAATGAATCTGCACGCGCGACCAGTTCACCTGGCCGTCCAGATCACAGCGTGCGGCTGCCAGGCTGAGCTCGATGTCAGGCGCAGCGTCGGCCTCGATATCGGGCAAACGCACCAATGCCAGCTGTTCACCGCGCACATGCATCGCCAGACGCGCGCCCGCCACACCACGCGGATTAAAAGTGCCCGTCATGTGCAGGATGCCGGCGCCAATTTCAGCCTGGCCACTTAATGCCAACTCAGTATCGGGCGTGCCCTCGGCACTCAGTTTCAGCGCCGCCAATTCGGTGCCGAAACGCGGCAGCAGCAGGCGACCTGCGGTCATCACCAACTCACCGCTGAAGTGCGGCGCGGCGCGGCTGCCTTGCACGCGCGTGCGCAGTTCGGCGCTGCCGTGGCTGCCCGCCAGCTCCGGCACAAATTCTTCCAGCCAGTGAATATCGGGCGCGGTGAAGATTAAATCACCGCGCAGCGCGGCATCGGGTGCGAGGCCGCCATCGAACCCGGCACGCAGTCTGAACCACTCGCCGACCTCAAGTGCAGCCTCGGCGCGCAGCTGTTCGCCAGCAAGCTGAAAGGTGCCAGCCGCCGCTTTGAGCGGCAGCGTCTGCTCGGGCTCGCCGGCCGCCCGATAGCGCAACTGGCCGCGCGCGATACTGAGCTTGCCCTGTCCTTGCCAGGCGCCGGCAAGCTTGGCGAGTTGCGCCTCACCGTTCAATTTGCCGCGCGGCTCAAGACTCGCGGGAAACCATTCACGCAGCAAGGCCAGCGGCACGGCGCGGACACGCAGGTCGGCCGCGCCCGCCTCCGCACTCCAATCGTTGAGCGTGGCGCACACTTGTGCGCTGTCCTGGGCGAGACAGCCTGGCCCGAAGGTCCAGCGCCCGGCAGTCACGGTCAGCGGTGTGGCTTGTACCAAGCGCCAACGGCCACTGCCGGGCGCATCGAAACTGAGCGTAGCGAGCGTGCCAGACCACAGCGGCGCCGCCCATGCTCCATCGAGCGCGAGTTCACTCTCAAGCGCGCCGCCCTGCACCGCCAGGGTCACGTGGTGTGCCGCGGCGGTGCCGTTAGCGTTGACGCTGAGTTGTCCGAGCGCTGTCTTATCGTGTGCAAAATCATTCAACACCAACGACAGCCGCGAAGCGCTGAGACGTGCTGCATCGATATCTATCTGCCCGTCGAGGGCAGCCGCCTGCCACGCGCCGAAAGCGAGTCCGCTGCCGGTCATGCGCGCGCGCAGCAGCGGCGCGGCCAAGCTGCCGCCGACTTCACCCTCGGCCTCAAGGCGACCGGCCAAGGTCGTCGCCAGTGCGCTGAGTTGCGGCGCACCGAGCTTGAATTGCCCGACCAGCGTCGGCGCAAGTTCGAGTTCGGCATCCAGCACATTGCTGCCGAGTTCAACATGCAGAGCGTGCAGCCCGCTGCGCGCATCGGTCTGTTCGAATTCACCTCGTGCCCGTAGCGGCTGACCCCGCCAGCGACCACTGACGCGCTCGAACGCAATGCCGCCCTGCCAGCGCTGCGCGACGCGACAGCCGTGGCCGCGCCCGAGACCCTCGAGGGCGCTGCTGAACTGTGCGTCGAGATGGGCAAAATCGAGCGCAGCGAAATCAAATATAAAACGCGTGCACAAGCGCTCTTGCCAATCGAGCGTGCCGCGTGCGTGCGCCCGACCGGCCAGCACCGTGCTGCGCA
>CAMCBY010000142.1 GCA_945873015.1 Klebsiella pneumoniae | reverse complement strand
GTTTTCGCACTGAGTGACGATAGCCGGGCAGGGCGGATGTTGCGACCGGGGTCCGTGAGCATAGTTTATGGCGCGTTCGGCGCCGCGGGCGAGCAATCGCTCAAATTGCCAATCAATAGGCATTGCTCAACATGCCGGCCGTCGTTCTCCTGGCTGCTGCTGGCCTGCGGCAATCAACAGCTGCCGCGCGCCAAAAAAAAGCCGGCACCAAGGCCGGCTTCGCGCTTCCCGATCCGGGGCGGGGTTACTGCGGTGGTGTCCAGCGTCCTTCCAGCGACAACACGCCGTTCATGAAATTCGACAACAGCATTTTTGGCTCACCGACCACCAGGTCCGGCATACGTTTGCTGAACTCGCGCAGGCTCGATTTGACCATTTGCCGACCGAGCGATGCGCCCATACAAAAATGCGGGCCATAACCAAAACTCAAGTGCCGGTTCGGCGTGCGCTTGAGGTCGAAGTTGTCCGGCGCCGGCACCGCGCGTTCGTCGCGGTTGCCTGAGCAGTACCACAACACACACTTGTCGCCCTGCTTGATGGTCACGCCTTCGAGTTCAAAATCCTTGAGCGCGGTGCGACGGAAATGCATCAAGGGCGGTGACCAGCGCAGGATCTCCTCGACCGCGTTGTCGATGCGCGCTTCGAAGTCTTCCAGCAGCCAGGCTTTCTGTTCGGGATGATTCTGCAGATTCATGACCGCATGGGCCATCGCATGGCGTGAGGTGTCGTTGGCGGCGCCGACCAGCAGCGTAAAAAACGCGCCGAGTTCGTCCTGGGTCATACGCTGACCTTCATGATCGGCCTCAACTACCCAGGTCATGAGATTGTCGTCGGGCTCGCGCCGGCAGCGCTCGGCCTCGGCAAAGGCAATGGCCATGATCTTCTGCGCAGCATCCTGGAACACCGCCAGCGGCGAACCGATATGCGCATAGCTCGGGTCAGCCCAACTGCCGAGCTGCTCGGCAGCTTCAATCAGAATCTCGCGCTTGTGCGGGTCGCTGATGCCGACGAATACGCCGGCAAATACACGCCCAGGCAATTGTTTGAAGACCAGTTCGCACAAGTCGCCGTGGCCGAGGTGCGACACTTCGCTGATTACACTCTCGGTCATCTCGTGGATCTGCTGCTCCATGCGGCGGATGTTGCGTGGGCTGAAGGCGTGCTGGACGATGTTGCGCAGCGCCTTGTGGCGCGGGTCATCCATCACGATGAACGACAGAATGGTTTCGAGCTGCGGGAAGTCGTCGAGGAACACGCCTTCTGCCGAGGAAAATACCGAGTCGTTACGCGACAACTCCTTGATATGATCGAAACGCGTGATGGCCCAGAACCCCTTGGTGTTCTCGAGGCCGGGCGCGAGCGGCTGCGGTGCCGGGTGCCAGGACACCGGCTGATTATCGCGCAACCATTTGAAACTAAGTTCGCGATCTTCATAGGGGCGGGCCCAGAACTCGAGCGTACTGAGATTGATGTCGGGATGCGATGTATCGGGCATGGGTTGTTATCCTTCAGCGAAGCAGTCTTGATTTTTCTACGCCGCGAGCCGCGCGGCATGTGAGGTCTCACCGTCCTTGAACCAGTCCGGCCAGCCCGCCGCAAGGTTCTGCGAACGCGCCAGTTGCCGTTCCTCGGCACTCGCGAATTTCAGATCCCACTCCTTGAGTTTCGGCATGATGATGACCTTGTGCCACAGTGGCGGGATGAGCGCGGTCAGAAAACACAGAAACACATTCGGTGTGCGTATCGCGGTGGTATCGGGCTTGAGCTTGTAATAGGGGATATAGGAATCGAGATGATGATCGGCGTGATTGGTGATCTCAAACGCGACGATGCGGGTGAAAAAACCAAGATGATTCCACACATGGCGGCGCGCTACCGGTTTGCCTTCGGCGCGCACGATGCCGTAGTGCTGAAAATAATTGAAAGACTCGACCCACAGTCGCGCGATCAGCATTGAACCGAGCGCCGCCGCGACGCCCACCCAGCCGGTGATGCTGTAAACGATGGTATGGAACACCAATTGCGCGAGCACCGCTTTATAGGCCTTGTGGCGCCATGACCAGCGGCCATAGCCGCGCTTTTCCAGCGCGTCGCTTTCGATGCGCGATGACATGAGGGTGCTCGCCACCACTGCGCGTGGCGTGAAGCTGTACAAGGTCGTGCCGCGCACTGCGGTATCAGAATCAGCAAGCGTGCCGACATCGAGATGATGTCCGACCGTATGGCCTACATTACGCGTGCAGTCGAGATACACCACCTGGCCATAGGTGCCGACGACCTGCGCCAGCCAACTGCGCTGGTGATAAAGCTCGTGGGACGGCGGCACGTAGGCGATGACCGACATCCACGCGGTGCTGATCAAAGCGCCGGCCCAGTCTAAACCGGTGAAATGCCCAGCGGCCGCACACGCGGCCAGCACCAGTACCAGCAACGGCCCACTCACCGTGCAGATCCACAAAGGAATGCTCGCCAGGGCGCGGTTGCTCATCCGGCGAACTTTAAGATCGAGCGGCAGCAGTTCATCGACCAGCGCAAAAATGAACAAGGTGGACAACCCGAGCCAGGCCCAACTGCCACCCAGCACAAGGCCAGTCGCGGTCAACAGTTGCAGACCGAAGGTCAGATAATAACGGGCATAGTCAGTGAACATCGTCTTACTCCCCAGCGACGTTTTGTTTCAATATGGTTGCGTGACCAGTCACCGGCGCTGTTAACGCTGCGCGCCGCGCTCTTTATGGGCCTTGAACATGTCGCGGCCAATCAGGTACTTCATGATCTCTATCGATCCGCCGGCGATTTTCACCACCCGCGCATCGGCATAGGCGCGGCATATCGGGTATTCCCACATATAACCCCAGCCACCGAACAACTGCAGGCATTCATCGACGGTCTTGCAATGCAGATTGGACAGAAACATCTTGGCCATCGCGGCGTCGATGGGGTCGAGTTTGCCGGCCAGGAACAATTCCATACATCGGTCGGTCAGCACGCGACCGGCGGTTGCTTCGACTTTCAGTTCGGCGAGCTTGAACTGGGTGTTCTGGAAATCGGCGATGGTCTGACCGAAAGCTTCGCGCTGGGCGGTGTATTCCACCGTCCAGTCGATCACGGTTTCAATCACGGTCGCGCTGCGGATCGCCTGCGCCAGACGTTCCTGCGCAAGTTTGGTCATCATGATGGCGAAACCTTCGCCTTCCTTGCCGAGCATGTTGCTGGCCGGCACGCGCACGTTCTCGAAAAACAGTTCGGAAGTGTCCTGCGCCTTCATGCCGAGTTTTTCGAGATTGCGCCCGCGCGTGAATCCAACGCGGTCGCCTTCGACCAGGAATAAAGTGATGCCCTTGGCGCCGGCTGTACCGTCGGTCTTGGTGGCGAGCACGATCAGATCGCACAACTGGCCGTTGGAGATGAATACTTTCTGACCGTTGATGACATAGTCGTCGCCGTCCCGTACGGCGCGGGTGCGGATGTTCTTGAGATCGGAGCCGGCATGGGGCTCGGTCATGCCGAGCGAGCCGATCACTTCGCCGCTGACCATTTTCGGCAGCCACTGGTTTTTTTGCTCTTCACTGCCGAACGAACTCAAATAAGTGGCGACCAGATCGGTATGGATCATGAAACCCGGACCGGTGGCGCCGGCGCGCGCCATTTCTTCGAATACCACCACGTCGTACAACCAGTCGGCACCGGCGCCGCCATAGGTTTCCGGCACCGCGCAGCACAACATGCCGGCCGCGCCGGCTTTGCGCCACAGTTCGCGCGGCACGATGCCGTCCTGCTCCCACTGCGCGTGAAAAGGGGTGATTTCCTTGGCGATGAATTTGCGGCAGGCGTCGCGAAAGATTTCGTGGTCGGAGGAAAATAATGTGCGTTCGATCATGTCTCTCTGCTCGTTGCGACGAGGATGGCGGCGAAACACAAACGACGAGCCGGGCTCATCATGGTCAGCAACCTCGTGATTTTAATGGGGGTAGTAGGGGGCCGCGCGCAGGTCGGCCGGTATGGTGGCGCCAGGCAACTCGCCTCGGCGCAACATATCGAGATAACTGAGCGGGCCACCGCTCCAGGCCGGAAAGCCGAGCCCGACCACGGCCAGCACATCGACGTCCTCGGCACTGGCGAGCACACCTTCATCGAGCAGGCGCGCCGCTTCCCGCGCCACCGCAGAGAGCAGTGCGCAGGCTTCGATGCGATCGCTATCGGTGTAACCGGCGAGCGGTGCGACTTCGAGTCCGGCACGGACCAACAAAACTTCGAGATCGAGCGCATGAGCCAGTGCCGCGCGTGCGCCGGGGTTGGCAATATGTTGTGCGGCATAACTGCGCGTCGCTTCGAGCAGGCGCCGCGCTGCGCCGGGATGTTCAAAGGTGGTCACGACCGGCGTCATGCGCAAGCGATTGGCGATGCTGAGTGCCAGCGCGGTGGCGTCATTGCTGGCGCCGGCGACTTCGACAAATTCGCAGCGTTCGAAATCTTCCACCACCCGCAGTTCAGCGGCGCAGTCGCTCGCGACAGTGTCTAAACCCTCGCGAATACGGATATTGCAGCATGCGTCGGCATCGGCCGGCGCGTCACCGAACACCAAGGTGGCATCGGCGGATTGCGCTTCGGCGATAACTTCGAAGCGTTTGGCCAGGCGTGGCGGCACCGGCTCGCGACCACGCACCGCGATCCGCTCCACGTTAACGCGGCTCGCGCCAAGGCGCTCGGCGGCGCGTTTCGGCGCGGCGGTCTTGGACAGGAAACTGGTGCGCACCATATTGCCCGCCACCGGGTCGAGCATGAGCGGCAGGAAGTTGTCGATTTCGACTTCGATGCCGGCGTCGATAGCGCGGGCAAAACCATCGCGCAGACAATTGATGATGGCGCCGACCGCCGGGTAGAGATGGGCGACTCGCGCACCGCAATAGGCCAGCGCCAGCATTCGTTCGCGGGCATCGGCACGCGTCAGTAGCTGCTCGCTGTCGGGCGGCGCCTGCCAGCCAGGCTGGTCCCAGCGCGCGCCGGCCGGAGCATGACGGGCCAGCTCGCGCGCGCTCGCGAGCAGCGCGGTCGGTTCGGCGAGCGCATCGACCAGTCCCGCTTCAAGTGCGGCAGAGGGCGTTACCGGCTGGCCGCCCAACAGCAGACGCGCGGCAAACGCCGGCGAGGTCAGACGCGGCAGGCGCTGCGTGCCCCCCGCACCGGGTAACAAACCGAGCAGCACTTCCGGCAGGCCGAGGCAAGGCGTATTGCCTTGCGCGGCGATGCGGTAATGACAGGCCATGGCGAGTTCGAGCCCACCGCCGAGCGCCAGTCCGTTCACCGCCGCCACCGTCGGCACGCGGACTTTTTCGAGTCTGCGCAAGGTATAGGTCAAGCGCGAGAACACTTGCCGGATCTCGGCCGGCGTGCGCTCAAAACGCAGGCGGGTGAAACCCTGCACCATCGCCAGATCGGCGCCGGCCATGAAGGCATTCTTGCCGGACGCGATGACGACCGCCTTGAGACCGGGTTCGTTTTCGATGAGGCCAATAAGGGCGGCCAGTTCGTCAATCATGTCTTCGGAGAAGACATTGAACGGTCGGCCCGGCATGTCGATGAGGGCGAGGCCGATGCCATCGGCGGCGACCGTAAAACGCAGATTGCGCAACACGTGCTCGGACATCGCCGTCTATTCCGCGTCCGCGAGCTTGCCGCCGGCCATTTTGAGCAGATTGTCCTTAATGAGGCGCAATGTACGGGCGGTAGCGCGGACATCTTCAGGCGAGATGCCGGCCAGAATCTCGGCGTTGGTCGGGCCGGATATCGAACGCATTTTGTTCACTACCTTGCGCCCGGCGGCGGTCAGGAAGATGCGTTTGACGCGGCGATCTTTGGCGTCGGCACGTCGTTCCACCAGTTCGGACGCTTCGAGCCGGTCGACCAGTCCACCCAGAGCGACCTTGCCAAGATCGAGTTGGCCAGCCAGATCGGACTGCGCCATGCCGTCCTTGCGGCCGAGATAAGCCAGCACCCAGGCCTGCGAGCGGGTCACGCCCGCGGGTTTGAGGGCGGCGTTGTATATGATGCGGCGCAGGCGCGAGGTGTCGTGGATATAGAAACCGAGGCGGATGGCCCAGTCTTCGTCGCTGACCTCGTCGTCGCGTTGGTCTTCGTTCTCGCTCGCCATGATGCCTCCCGTCTCGAGATCGTTACTGGCCAAGCTAGTGGCGACACGGGAAAGTATATCGACGCTGACCATACGCTGGTGTAAATCCCTTTGACAGAGGTAATACGCATGCTTACTATACGCAGGCTAATCTATTCGTCAAGCTGTCGCGTATACCTTCCGCGTGGCCTCCACACGGTCCGTTTACGCGCGTTCGTTATCCATCGCCGAAGGAGACTCTTGTGAATTTCGATCTGACCGAAGAGCAGCGCGCGATCCAGGAAGCGGTCCGTTCCGTTGTGCATCGTTTCGACGCGGACTACTGGCTGGACCGCGACGACGATGGTGAATTTCCCCATGCCTTTCACAGCGCCATGGCCGAAGCAGGTTGGCTCGGCATCACCATGCCCGAAGAATACGGTGGCGCGGGTTTAGGCGTGACCGAAGCGGCACTCATGATGCATGAGGTGGTGAGCAACGGCGGTGGTATTGCGGCCGCCTCGACCGTACACATCAATCTGTTCGGCCCGCACCCCATCGTGGTGTTCGGCACCGATGATCAGAAGCGGCGTTGGGTGCCGCGCCTGGTCGCCGGCCAGGACAAATGCTGTTTCGGAGTGACCGAACCCGATGCCGGCTTGAACACCACCCATATCAAAACTTTTGCTAAAAAAGTCGATGGCGGTTATCTCGTCAACGGCCAGAAGGTATGGACCTCCACCGGTCAGGTCGCGAGCAAGATCATGCTGCTGGCGCGCACCACGCGTTTTGAAGACTGCAAGCGCCCGACCGACGGCATCAGCGTGTTCTACACCGATGTCGACCGCAGCAAGATCGAAATCAAGCGCATTCCCAAGATGGGCCGCAAGGCGGTTGATTCCAACGCAGTGTTCATCGACAACCTGTTCATTCCCGATGAAGACCTGATAGGCGAAGAGGGCAAGGGTTTTGGCTACATCCTGCACAGTCTGAATCCAGAGCGTGTGCTGATCGCCATCGAGGCCATCGGCGTCGGTCAGGATGCGCTGCGTCGCGCCACCCGTTACGCCCAGGAGCGCGTGGTATTCGACCGGCCGATAGGCATGAATCAGGGTATCCAACACCCGCTTGCGGAAAACTGGATGAATCTCGAAGCGGCTTACACCATCGCCATGAAGGCGGCCTGGTTGTATGACAACAAGCGGCCGTGCGGCGCGGAAGCGAATGCTGCCAAATATCTCGGTGCCAAAGCGGGTCATGATGCCTGCCTGCAGGCGGTCCTGACCCACGGTGGTTTTGGTTACGCGCGGGAGTACCACGTCGAGCGGCTGCTGCGCGAAGTCACCATCACCCGCATTGCGCCGGTCACCGAACAACTGATCAAATGTTTCATCGCCGAAAAGGTGCTGGATCTGCCGAAGAGCTATTAAGGGACCTGGACATGCTGGCGCGCACACTCTTCGAAGATGAACATCATCAGTTCCGCGATGCGGTGCGACGTTTTTTTGCGGCCGAACTAACGCCGAACATCGCGCGCTGGGAGGCGCAGGGCCAGGTCGACAAGAGTTTCTGGCGGGCCTGCGGTGAGCAGGGAGTGTTATGTCCGGATATGCCGGAAGCCTATGGTGGCGCGGGGCTCGATTTCCGCGCCAACGCCATCGTGCTGGAGGAAACCTCCTACACCGGTTCGGCGACGCCGGCGTTTGGTGTGCATTCGGACATCGTCGCTCACTACATGCTGAAGTACGCGCATGAAGACCTGCGCCGCAGCTGGATCCCGCGCATGATCGACGGCAGCGCGGTGAGCTGTATCTGCATGTCTGAGCCGGGTGGTGGTTCCGATCTGAAGGCCATTCGCACCAGTGCCGTGCGCGAGGGTGACCACTACCGTATCAACGGCAGCAAAACCTTCATCACTAATGGTGTGACGGCTGACATCGCCATCATTGCCGCGCGCACCGGCGCCGAACCCGGTGCGAAAAGCATCTCGCTGTTCTTCTGTGAGACCGACAGGCAGGGTTACAAGGTCGGTCGCAAGCTCGACAAGGTCGGTCAGGCGTCGTCTGATGTCGCCGAACTGTTCTTCGACGATCTGCTTGTGCCGGCCCACTATCTGCTCGGTGCCGAGAATCAGGGTTTTGTCTACATGATGCAGGAGCTGCCCCAGGAGCGCATGTCGATTGCGGTCACGGCGCACTCGGCGGCGCAGCGCGCCTATGATTTGACGGTCGACTATGTGAAACAGCGCCAGGCTTTCGGTCACAGCCTGATGGAATTCCAGAACACCCGCTTCGTGCTCGCTGATCTGCGCACCAAACTGCAGGTCGGCTGGGCCCATATCGATGCCTGCATGACGGCGCTGGTAGCAAAAAAACTCACCACTGACCAGGCGGCCTCGGCCAAACTCTTTCACACTGAACTGCGTTCGGAAGTGACCGACGCCTGTGTGCAGTTGTTTGGTGGTTACGGCTATATGAATGAATATGAAATTGCGCGGCTGTGGAAAGACGCGCGTATTCAGCGTATCTACGGCGGCTCGTCGGAGATAATGAAAGAACTGATCAGCCGCGCGATCTGAACGACACTGCGACGATGTCCTTGCCCGCCTTGTTCAATTCGCTGCGCGCGCCGGTCATGGCCGCGCCGATGTTCATCGTCTCGAG
>CAMCBY010000141.1 GCA_945873015.1 Klebsiella pneumoniae | reverse complement strand
CCTTTGTCTCGCGTGGCGATAAGTCCGGTACTCACGTTAAGGAACTCGCGCTCTGGCAGGCTGCCGGCGTTACGCCCAGCGGCCCATGGTATTTTTCCACGGGCCAGGCCATGGGCCCCGTGCTGTTGATGAGTACCGACAAGCAGGCGTATACCTTGACCGATCGCGGCACCTGGATCGCCTACCACAACAAACTCGCATTGAAGCTCCTGCACCAGGGCGACCCAAGTTTGCACAATCCCTACCACGTCATAGCTATCAATCCGCAGCGTCATCCCCACGTGCAGAGCGCCCTCGCTCACGCCTACGCCGACTTCCTGGTCAGCGCCGAGGGCCAGGCCTTGATCGCGGGGTTTAAAATCGAGAACGAACAATTGTTCGTGCCCAACGCCGGCGCACCCTAGTCTTCACAAGCGCTAAGCTTGCCCAAGCGCGCCGGCTGATCCGAAGCTTCGCGGAGAGCGGGTTACTAATTCGCTGATGGACTACTTCCTGGATTCCGCGCTGGCCGCGCTGCGCCTCATCGTCAGTTTTGACGCCGAGGTCTGGCACATCGTCACGACCTCGCTGGTGGTCTCCTTGAGCGCGGTCGCAATCGCGGCCGTGCCGGGCATTCCGCTCGGTATCGCCACGGCGTTATGGCGCTTCCCAGGGCGTCCCATTGTGCGCAATGGCCTGAACGCCTTGATGGCGGTGCCCACCGTGGTGGTCGGCCTCTTACTCTATGGCTTGCTATCGCGGCGCGGACCACTGGGCGAATACGGTCTGCTGTTTACACCCAGCGGCATGGTTTTGGGCCAGGCCGTGCTGGTGTTACCTATCATCTGGAACATGGTAATCACGGCCGTCGAATCCACCGATCCGCGACTCACGCTTACCTGCCGTCTGCTAGGCGCGAGCATCAGCCAGCAAGCGTGGCTGTTCATGCGCGAGGCGCGCGTCGCCATTTTGTCGGCGATCGTCATGGCCTTCGGTCGAGCTATAGGCGAAGTGGGCGTGGCCATGATGCTAGGCGGCAATATTGCTGGCTACACTCGCATCATGACCACGGCCATCGCGCTTGAAACCAGCAAAGGGGAATTCGAACTGGCGCTCGCGCTCGGTGGCTTGTTGCTGGTCATCGCCCTGCTCGTCAACGGCGCCCTCGGCGTGCTCGCACGGGCACGCCGATGAACACTGCGGCGTATGCCTGGGAATTGCAGCGGGTTGTGATCGGCTATGGCGGCCCGCCGGTGCTCAGCATCGACGAATTGAAAATCGAAGCAGGCAGCGTCACCGCCATCGTCGGACGCAATGGTGCGGGTAAATCTACCCTGCTGCGCATGTTGGCCCTGCAGACGCTACCAAGCGGCGGCGACGTGCGTTTCGGCGGCGCACCGGTCACCGCCAAGGCGCTTGTCGCGCTACGCCGCCGGGTCGGCCTGCTGCCCCAGAGCCCCTACCTGTTGCGCGGCACAGTCTATGCCAACGTGGAAATGGGCCTGCGCCTGCGTGGCATGGCGTGCAGTGCGCGCAGCGCTAGGGTCCAAGCCATGCTGGACAGGCTCGGGCTCACCCACCTGGCGCGGCGCGATGCTCAGCAGTTGTCGGGCGGCGAGGCGCAGAGAGTCGCCTTGGCGCGGGTGCTGGTGTTCGAGCCGGAGGTTCTGATCTTCGATGAACCTTTCACCCATCTTGATGCAGAGGTCTCTGACGAATTCTCCAGTTTCATCGCTGCGTGCGGCGCGATGCGCGCGCCGACCGTGGTATTCAGTAGTCACGATCCAGTACGTGCACAAGTGCTGGCGAGCCGTGTGATCGGCATCGTCGATGGGAGATTGGGGCCCGCGGCCGTGGTCAACGTCTATACCGGCCGCCTCGATGCCTCGCACCACGTGTTTGACACCGGCCGGCTGCGTATCCAGGTCGGCGACCAGGTGCGCAGCGCAACGCGCGTCGCGATCGACCCAGCCAACGTGGTGCTGTCACCGGCCCGCCTGGCATCAAGCATGCGCAATTGTTTTCCCGGACGCGTGATTGCTCTCGCTGAACGGGGTGGCGGTGTGCTGGTCACCGTCGACGCCGCCGAACACGTCCAAGCCATGGTCAGTCATGCCACCCTGCGCGATACCCCGCTGGCGATCGGCGACACGGTCTGGGTGAGCTTTAAAACCAGCGCAGTACAGACCTGGTAGGCCGCCAGTGACCGGGGCTTCTGCAGCTCGCGTCCCCAATGGTGCGCCGGAGCACGGGCCTCCATGCCGACCTCAGCGCCAAGCAAAAGTCGATTGCAAACCGCTTCAAGCCACGGCCACGCTCGAGCTTAACCTGGCATACAGGTTTGTCATGGCAATCGACACCGTGCACATGTAGCACCCCGTCCTCGCTGGTCTGTCATGGCCAAGGCTACGCCGCTATTCCTGCCGGTTTAAAGTAATTATAGGTAAGCCCGCACAGTGCCCACTGACGCCGCACCAGCATGGAAGGCGGCCCAGCGTTCAACGGGATGCATGGGGTTGTTTGCCGGCATTGACGGTTGACGAACTTGAATAGGGGCCGTCCATTTCAAGAAAATTCGAAAACCGGGAGCGCCTGGACTCGCTGGGGAGTCCTCAACTACCCACCACCGGGAGCCTATACCCGACTCCGATTGACCAGGCGGGAAGATTACCACCCCGGCCTGGCTGGCCGGTCGTGGTCAAGGCTGCGCCTCATGCCGGTCGATGCCGAGGCGCAGCATAAGGTCGCGCATGCCATCCTCGGTATGCCCATCGGCCTGTTCCCGCAGCCGCCAATAGGTCGGCCAGCGCATCCACTTCGGCTTGTCAGGGAATTCGGTGAGCACGCCGGGTGAGCCGCCCAGCCGCATGCGAATATTCTCGGCGCGCCGTATCGCCCGGTCACCGGCGTTCTCGTTCTGGCTGGGGTAGGCGAGGCGGTAGCAGTGCCGGCAGGCGAAGTAGCGGCCGCCCAGGAACAAGAGTGCCACGCGCCGGCCGCAGCCTACGGCTGGACATAGGAACCAGACGCGGTCGCCGCCGTAGCGGCAGGGAGTCCGCTCAAGGGCTACCGGCTCTTCGATGTCCTCCCAGTCGCCACCGTTTTGCCGGCAGCGGTAGGACAGCACTACGCGGTTGCGCTCGGTCCGCACTTGGATGGCGGCGACGACTTCGCCGTCGTATGTCCATTGCCGGCCTCCCCAGTACCCTGGCGTTAGGACCCCCGCCCGAGCCCAGTGCCGCGCGTCGATGGAGTGGCAGTCGTCTGTGGTGGACTTCGCGACGTAGTGCCAGCGGTTGCCGCTACCAGGACCGCCCATGCTGAGGCCCCGCGTTTTTTGCCGAATTCATTTGGCTAACCGACCTCATTCGTAGGGTCTGCGGTCCGGGCCGATTTTTTTGCGTCGAGGCTGCCATGGGTCTTTCGACCGCCCAAACGGCACGAAGGGGGGGCAGGCCACAGCGCGCACCCGCCACGCCCACCACACACGCACACAGGGCGGCACTATTATCTTGCATGAGACGCCCCAAAATCGGATGCAAGTGATTGTGTAGGCAGTCGAAAAAGCCTCATCACGTTTTGGAAACATCGAAGTCAGCAGGCATCACAATGCGCTCGCCGGCCAGCTTCATCACGTAGCCGGTTTCAGCGAGAACTGCGCGCTCAATGGTGCTCTCGTCGACCGGATCAGTGGTGACGAACCCGTCATGCACCAGTAGCACGACCTTGTCCGAACACTGCCGTAGTGCCGCCCGAAGGATGATGGCCTCCGCACCTTGTGCGAGGTGCGCCATGCGCTGCTCCTTCTTCGCATCCACGCGAATGCCTTTGCCTGCTTCGTTAATCAGCCGTCGCCGCCGCACCGGCCAGCCCGACAGAATTGCGTTCCTGGCAGCCTTCACATCACGGTGCAGCTCGATGAAGAGAGGGTGGCGCAGCAATCGGCGGGTCCGCTCCTTGTTGTCCCCCATGGCTTCGTACAGCGCGACATAACGTGATGCAGAAGCCCGAGCGCCATATATCACGGCGATTAGTGCCCGCTTCACCACGGGCGTTCGGTGGTGGCGACGGCCAGGGTGTGGATGTCCGCTGACCCGACGAGCCGCTCGCGGATGGTGCCGTCAGGCAACTTGTAGATGACCTGAATCGCACCCGTACCGATGGGCACCGCAGCGATCACCGCGACGACCACGTGGGGTTCAAGGCCGGTTAGCGACAAGCCAGGTTTAATGTCTTCGATGGTGATCATCGTACGAAGAAGTGCTTGGTCAGGTCGCGGTGGAGTATGTCGCTGTGCTCGTGACCGAAATTCACTTGTGCCTCCAGTGCGGCGTGGCGGAGTTTCGTGGGCAGGTTGGGCGTCGGCACGGCGCGCGGGAGCAGGATAGCAGGGTTACGGGCGCGGGTGACCGTGCCTTCGGCGGAACTATAGCCGCTGGTAGCGGCCCTTCACGGCGCTCCCCGGGGCGAATGCGGCGAAAGTGCGCGTGATGCGGAGTCGTGAATGCGCACACCCAGTCGCGCCGCCACATACACCAGCCGCGAATGGCAACCGATGACCGAATTGTGAGAAGCCAATATTCCGTCGAGCTGGCAACATGAACTTGCCTCGAATGGGAGGACGGCAATTTAAGAATTAAATGCGCGAGTATCGGTTCAGTCGCGGCAAGCAATAGAAGCAAACACAGAAGTCGAGCGGGTTTAGATTCAAGATGAGCGGGCGGGGGCTTTTGAGAGAAAGTTCGATAAGCGGCTGCTTCCAAAGTCGCCGGAGCACCGAGCGTGGTACTCGTTCGCTTTGCTCGCTGCTGAGCCGCGACATGAATGTCTACTCAAAACATAACCATCGTGACGATCTCGAGAACCGCTCTCTGGGTCGCCGTTGCGATCGCCCGTTAGGGAAGACTTAGGGACAACTAAAACGGACTTTTCGTCGCGCACGATAACTTGCTGATTTAATTGGCTGGGGGACTAGGATTCGAACCTAGACTGGCGGAGTCAGAGTCCGCTGTCCTACCGTTAGACGATCCCCCATGAGAGGGCGCAAGCTTAATTCAGAATCGCCACAGCATAAAGCACGAATTGCGATTTCTACTCTGCGACTTGTCGCCATGCGCGATGTGTGCCGGGCGATGCGTCGGGTTGCGCTTCACACCATTGCATAAGGCTATGCAATTGGCGCGATATCTCTATCGACTCCTGCATGAGTTCGGTTGAGCGTTGCAGCGAGATGAGATCGAGTTGTGCGGCGAGATAGAGTTGTGTGCGCAGTTCGGCGCAACTCGATCGCGCGCGTTCAAGAAAGTGCGCGAACTGTCGCAGCGATGAGCGTTCATAACCGGCCGCAATCTGAGCGGCGAGGGCGAGGCTGGCAGAGGTCATGCGTTCGCGGAAGACCAGGTCTTCGCAGTGTTGAACGAGTGTGTAGGTTTGAATCGCTAAACCGCAGGCGCGGTTCCAGATGCTGAGACTGTGCAGGGCGTCCATGCCTTAACCTCCATGTTTTAGAGAGCGTAGCCCGGGCATCCTGCCCGGGCTTGTTCGCTGAAAGCGGCGGCCGCTGCTGCGGCCGGGCGCTTAGCGCTTCGAGTACTGCGGGCGCTTACGAGCCTTGTGCAGACCGACTTTCTTGCGCTCCACCTCGCGTGCATCGCGGGTCACGAAACCGGCCACGCGCAGCGGGCGGCGCAGGGTTTCGTCGTAGGCGATGAGGGCGCGGGTGATGCCGTGACGGATGGCACCGGCCTGGCCAGTGATACCGCCGCCTTCGACCGTGACATTGATGTCGAAGTCGTGGGCCATGTTCACGGTTTCGAGCGGCTGGCGCACGATCATGCGGCCGGTCTCGCGACCAAAATACTGATCAATCGGCTTCGCATTGATCACTATGTTGCCGCTGCCGCGCTGCAGGAAGACGCGTGCGCTGGAACTCTTGCGACGACCGGTGCTGTAAAGAACTTCGTATGCCATGCGCTCAGAACTCCAGTTGGATCGGCTGCTGGGCCGTATGCGAGTGAACCGGACCATTGAAGATCTTGAGCTTGCGCAGCATTGCGCGGCCCAGCGGACCCTTCGGCAGCATGCCCTTCACAGCACGCGTGATGACCGTCTCGGGGGATTTCGCCAACAGCTTTTCGAAGGTGATTTCCTTCATGCCGCCGATGTAGCCCGAGTGATTGTAGTAAATCTTGCCTTTTGCCTTGTTGCCGGTGACGCGTATCTTCTCGGCATTGACGATAACGATGTAATCGCCCGTATCCATGTGCGGAGTGAAGATAGGCTTATGCTTGCCGCGCAGGCGCTTGGCTACTTCGGCCGCCACACGACCCAGTACCTTGTCGTTGACATCGAGCAGGTACCAGTCACGTTTGATCGTGTCCGGCGTCGCAGTGTAAGTTTTCATTAGGTCGTCTGGCTGGTTCGGAAAAAAGAGGCGCAATGGTACGGACCAGCGCCGGGAGTGTCAATGCAAAACCCTGTAATCCCGCCACATTTTCGCCACCCTCGAGGCTCCGTGGGGGATACTTTGCGGGCCTTGCCGCGATGAGGGTCTACTCGCGACTCGATCGGGTGCTGCAAGGCGTCGATTCCCTGCTGCGTGCCGCGACCCGCACCGCCAGCCACCAGCAGCGTGCGACGCCGGGCACGGCGCTACCCGACAACCCGCTCGCCAGCGGCCCGCGGCGGCGGGCGGCGGGCCTCATGCGCGTCAATCATGCTGGCGAAGTGTGCGCCCAGGCATTGTATGTCGGCCAGGCGGCGTGGGCGCGGGACGATGCCACTCGCGCGGCGCTGCTCGAGGCGGCGCGCGAGGAAGGTGACCATCTGTATTGGTGCGAACAGCGTTTAGGGGAACTCGGCAGTTACACCAGCCGTCTCGATCCGCTGTGGTTTGTCGGCTCCTGTGCCATCGGCATGGTGGCCGCCGCGAGTGGCGACCGCTGGAGCCTGGGGTTTGTCGAGGAGACCGAGCGGCAGGTGGTGAGCCATCTTGACGGGCATCTCGGCCGCCTGCCGGACGAGGATCTGCGCAGTCGCGCGATTGTGGCGGCCATGCGCGACGATGAAGAACGGCATGCCCACGACGCCCATGTGCGTGGCGCGGCGGCGCTACCGCAGTCCATCCGCACCATGATGGGGTGGACCGCGCGGGTCATGACCACCGTCTCCTATTGGGTGTGATGGCACACGCTGTTTGGCGTTGAAAGCGTCGAGGCTCGCCCCTACTCTGAGGCCCATGAAACCGACCACTTTGCGCACCCTCTCGGTGCTGGCGCTGCTGTGTGCCAGCCTGTCGACCCTCAATGCCGGTGCAGTGTTACCGCCCGCCGTCGATGGCAATACCCTGCCCAGCCTTGCGCCGATGCTGGAGAACGTCACGCCCGCGGTGGTCAATATCGCCAGCGAGGGGCACGTCGAGATGCAGTTGAACCCCTTGTTCAACGACCCCTTCTTCCGGCGCTTCTTCAACGTGCCCGACCAGCCCTTGAGCCGTAAGACCCAGAGCTTGGGCTCAGGCGTGATAGTCGATGCTGCCCAGGGCCTGATCCTGACCAACAACCATGTCATTGCCAATGCCGACAAAGTCATGGTCAACCTGCGCGACGGGCGCAATTTCAAAGCCGAACTGGTCGGCAGCGATCCCGACAGCGACGTCGCCGTCATCAGGATCAAGGCCAGCAAACTGACCGCCTTGAAGCTGGCCGACTCCAACAAATTGCGGGTCGGCGACTTCGTGGTCGCGATTGGTAATCCTTTCGGCCTCGGTCAAACCGTTACCTCCGGCATCGTCAGCGCGCTGGCGCGCAGCGGTCTGGGTATTACCGGCTATGACGATCTCATTCAGACCGATGCTTCAATCAACCCGGGCAATTCCGGCGGTGCCTTGGTCAATCTGCGCGGTGAACTGGTCGGTATCAATACCGCCATCTATTCCCAGAGCGGCGGCAATATCGGCATTGGTTTTGCAATTCCGGTCAACATGGCGCACCAGATCATGCAGCAGCTGGTCGCCCACGGGCAGGTCAAGCGCGGTTATCTCGGCGCGCAGTTCCAGGATCTCAATCCTGAGCTGGCCGAGGCCTTTGGCCTGCGCGCTGACAAAGGCGCGGTGGTGGTGAATGTCACCGACGGTTCGCCGGCCGCGGTGGCGGGTCTGGTGCCGGGTGACGTCATCACCGAGGTCAACGGTCGTGCGATTGCCAACGCCGCGGAACTGCGCAATCAGATTGGCCTCATCCGCAGCGGACAGAAGGTTGAGGTTGGATTGTTGCGTGAAGGTCAGTCGCTGCGCGCAACCTTGAAGATTGCCGATCGCGACGAGGGCGTAAGCGACAGCGGTCAGTTCCGCAATGCGCGATTTGCCGATACCACCATCGGCGAGATCCCGCAGGATTCACCGGTCTACGGGCGTTTGCAGGGGGTGATGGCGTATAAGGTCGATCGCGGTTCGCGGGCCTGGACCGCCGGTTTGCGCGCGGGTGACATCATTGTTTCGGTCAATCGCCAGCGTACCTCCAGCCTGCCGGCTTTTCTGGCGGTGGTGAACCAGGCCCCGGGCGCACTGCTGCTCAGTGTCCAGCGCGGTAATCAGAGCGCTTATCTGGTGATCAAGTAACGCTCAGGCGCAGTAGTCCACGCCCTTGAGTTTCGCCGCTCGCACCACGTTTGCCAGACATTGGATAACCTGCGGGCGCGCGAAGCCGCGTCGATAGAACACCGCGATGGTGCGCGTCGGTTGTGGCGCCATGAAGGGGCGCACCACCAGATGCTCGGCCAGGTCGTCGTTGATGCGCATGGTGGCC
>CAMCBY010000140.1 GCA_945873015.1 Klebsiella pneumoniae | reverse complement strand
TTTGCGATTCCGGCCGGTATGAGTTTTGACGATGCCGCCGCGTTCCCGGTCGCTTATCTATCGTCGGATGTCGCCTTGCGCTGGATGGGGCGCCTCGCAGCCGGCGAAACTTTACTGGTGCTGGGCGCCGCTGGTGGCGTGGGTCTGACTGCAGTCGAAATAGGCAAGGCGATGGGCGCGCGCGTGATCGCCGCGGCCAGCACGCCTGAAAAGCTCGCGGCAGCCAAGAGTCGTGGCGCCGATGAACTTATCAACTACAGCGAACAGGATTTAACCGAAGCGGTGATGGCGCTGACGGGCGATCGCGGTGCTGACGTATGTTTCGATCCGGTCGGCGGCGCGCTGTTCGACAAGGCGCTGTCGTCGCTCGGTTGGGGTGGACGTATCGTGCTGGTCGGTTTCGTCGGTGGTATCCCGAAAATCGCGGCCAATCGTCTGCTGGTCAAGAACCGCTCAGCACTCGGTTCGTCGTTGCGACACTTCCGCTGGAATGCCTATGACAAGCTGACCATCTCGGTCGAGACCTTGTTGGAGTGGTATTCGCAAGGCAAACTCAAACCGATGGTCACCCGCGAGTTCAAGCTCGACGACGGCGTTGATGCGCTGAAGATGCTGACCGGGCGTCAGGCGATGGGGCGGATACTGGTGCGGCCTTAGCAGCGAGTGTGTTTCGAATGTGCGAATAAATTCGCACCTACAAGGGAGCCCTGTAGGTGCGAATTTATTCGCACATTCGAAGCCCAGCGCCAACACCAAATCACTGTGAGTCAGCTTACCGCCTGGCTCACACCCGCTTAAACATCCTTCGCCACAAACAAGCCCGGCAATTCATTGCGCTTCAACTTGCCAGTGGTCGTGAGCGGCAACACCGCCGCGTCGACAAAACGAAAATGTCTTGGGGTCTTGTACGCCGCGAGTGTCGCGCGACAATGATTCGCGAGTTCGGTCTCACTGACCTCGACACCGGTACGCGTCACGATCACCGCAGCCAGTGCTTCGTCGAGCCGCGCGTCGGGAATGCCAGTGACAAAAGCCAGCTCCACCGCCGGATGACTGGCCAGCACCTCTTCCACTTCCGCCGGCGCGACGTTGATACCGCCGGTTTTGACCAGTTCTTTCAAGCGGCCGCGGTAGTAGAGATAACCGTCGTCATCAAGCATGCCGAGGTCACCCGTGCGGAAGAAACCATCGGCGGTGAAAGCCTCGGCGGTGCGCACCGGATCGTTCCAGTAGCCGGGTAGCACATTGCCCTTGATAGTGATCTCGCCGGCCGTCCCTGCCGGCAGCACCGCGCAAGTCTCACCATCGATGATACGGATATCAACACCGCCCAGAGGCCGACCGACAGTCAGCAGACGCTTCTCCAACGGCAGATCAGCATCGGTCACGGCGGAATTGCCATAGGCTTCGGTCAGACCATAGACATTGCAGATCTTCGCCACGCCGAGGGTCGCCACACGACGAACCTGTTCCGGTGTGCCGATGGTGACGCCCGTGCGCAGCGAAGTTAAATCGTGGGCAGCGCGCTGCGGATGTTCCCACAGTGCAAGTGCCATATTCGGCGTGCCGTAGAACACGGTGCAACGTTCCTGCTCTATCAGGCGTAACGCTTCGGCGGCGTCGAAGTGATGTTGCAGCACGATGCTCGCGCCGTGGGTCATGACCGCATACAAAGCGTTGACGCAGGCCAGCGACCAGAACAACGATACCGCCAGCCACAGCTTGTCGTCGGCAGCGAGATGCTGACGCTCACCAATCTCCCACATGTTATCGATGAGGCCGCCATGCAGTAACGGCACTCCTTTAGGCAAAGCGGTCGAGCCCGAGGTGTAGAGCAGACAGGCGACGTCGTCGGGTTTGACCGCAGCACTCGCCGCCGCGATGAGTTGACCATCAACGCTGCTGGCGGCCGCCAGAAAGTCGGCATAAGAAAACATGCCGGTCAGCGGCTCTTCGGTACACACCACCGTAGCGAGGCTGGGCAAGCCGTCGGCCTGGGCGCGCGCTTCAGCCAGCAGCGCGCGAAAATCGCTGTTGCGAAAGCGCGGCTCAATGGCGAGCAGCTTCACGTCGGCGTGACGCAACTGATAGGCGAGTTCGTAGGCGGTAGCCCAGGTGTTCAAGCCCACCGTGATGGCGCCGAGTGTCATGACCGCAAAATCGAGTATCAGCCAGTCGCTGCGGTTGCCCATGAGGATGCCGACGCGGTCGCCCGCGCCGATCCCGGCGGCATACAACGCGCGCGCAGCGCGTTCGACCTCGACGGCAAATTCGGCGTAAGAAAGACGCTGCCCGGCCGCAACGATGGCGAGATGCGCAGGATCGCGCGCCACCATTTCGGCGAGTAACGAGGGTATGGTGCGACTGTCGGGTTTGTTCATGGGCGAAGCATATACGTTCAACGCAGTGGCTTGGCAGCCCTGACGTGCTCGTGCCCTAATAGCCCTCCGAGACGTTTATACATCGCCCACCAATTTGGGGAATTACAGCGTGACCAGCATCGCCGAACCGGCTTGGCCCGCCGCCATCCACGGTGTTTTCAGACAACAGGGCGTACGACAAGTCGCCTATGTTCCCGACGCCGGACATCGCCGCCTGATAGAGCTGTGTCGTGCCGACAGCGACATGCGCGCCATTGCGCTCGCCAGCGAACAGGAAGGCATGGGGCTGTTGGCGGGCGCATGGTTAGGCGGTGAACGAGGCGCGTTGCTGATGCAATCGAGCGGCGTCGGCAACTGCATCAATACCCTCGCCTCGATCACCCAGGCCTGTCAGTTTCCGCTGTTCATGCTGGTGACCATGCGCGGTGAATGGGGTGAAGGCAACCCGTGGCAGATACCGATGGGACGCGCCGTCGCACCGGTACTCGAAACACTCGGGATACGCGTAACCGCTGTCACCCACAGCGACGACGTCGAGCCGACCGTCGCGGCCATGCTTGCCATGAGCTACACCACTTCGACCGCCAGCGCCGTGCTGTTATCGCAACGCCTGCTGGGCGCAAAGGCTTTCCAATGAACATGGCACCCCCTCTCGACCGCCGCGCCGCGGTCGCCGCGTTGCTGCATGAGCGTGGCGACCTGCTGGTGGTCTCTGGTCTCGGCGGCACCACCTGGGATGTCGCGGCGAGTGGCGACGATCCGCGCAACTTCTATCTATGGGGCGGCATGGGCGGCGCGGTGTCTGTCGGTCTTGGACTGGCGCTCGCGCAACCACAACAGCGTGTGCTGGTCATCACGGGTGATGGCGAGATGCTGATGGGCATCGGTTCGCTGGCAACAGTCGCGGCGCAGGCGCCGAACAATCTCGCCATCGCGGTCATCGATAACGAACGTTACGGTGAGACCGGCGGTCAGTTGACCCACACCGCAGCACATACGGACCTGGCGGCGATGGCGCGCGGGGCAGGCCTCCTGCACTGCGAAACTGTGTTCACCTTGGCGGCCGTTGAGGGATTGCGCGCGCGCCTGTACGACGCACCCGGCCCGCAGTTGTGGGTGGTGAAAGTGGCCAGTGCCAATGCCGGCATGGTGCTGCCACCGCGCGACGGCGTCCTCATCAAACACCGTTTTCGCGCCGCTGTGCTGCCGGAACAGACATCATGAAATGTCGTGTACCACACCAGGTGTTTCTCGCGGGCGCGGCTGACAAAACAAGAGTGAACGTTCATCCAAGAAGCGTGCGCATCGAGCGGCGCGATGCTGCATTGCGGTCAGAATCGGTGCTGATCTCAGGCCTGAAAAAAGACTCCGCGCGGACCGCTTTTAGGCGTAGCAGTTCCCAATAAACCGTGTTAGTCTGCTTCGCAACCGCGTGTAATAACGATTACGAACTTCCGCTCTTCGAGGTCCTGACCGAGTCCCGCATTCCATCCAACAACGTCCACATACGCCGCGACCGAGCCCGTATGTCCCGTTTGAAGATGACGCCATGCGCGACCGACACATTCAGATTCCGCTAGCTTGATCGCATACGCTCAGCCAAGGCATTCGCTGCCGCCTCGCCTCCCGCATTCGTTGTTCGATTTGAATCCGACATTCACTCTGCACTCGACTCGACCCCGCTCGCGGGACCGTAGCCGCGGGCGCAGGTGTTTAACCGAGGCAGCAGCCTCATCATCGCCTGGCATCTATTATTTGGAGACTCTCTGATGCAACAGAACAAACTTTACGTCGGCAACTTTCCGTATTCGGTCGGTGAAAACGACCTGCGCGATTTGTTCCAGACGTATGGTCCGATCGAAGAAGTTCGTCTGATCACCGATCGTGACACCGGCCGTTCCAAGGGCTTTGCGTTCATTACCTTCGCTACTCAGAGCGCGGCGGAAAATGCACTCGAGCAGAATGGCAAGGACATGAAGGGCCGTGCTCTGCGTGTCAACGTTGCGCAGGACAAGGATAAGGTCAAGCGCACCAACGACCGTCCGCGCTGGTAAGCATTACACGCAACGCCGGCGAGGTCCGTGAGCGGTCTCGCCATCGTAGCGTGTGATGGCATCGCCGTCGCAAGACGGAGATGCGGGCGATCCAGGGAGGGTACCCGAATAGATTGCCATAGGCGGATTCGTCAGCCAGGGTCCTTGGACATCCGCTCACGGGAGCGGGTCAGGACCCTCGGCTAACGAGGCTCGATTAGCGTCCCGTCGAGGAAATGCTGGTCGCGGCGGGAATGAACATCGAGTCCGGGGCGCGTTCGCGGCCTGGACAACGCGGCACGGTTGCCGCGCCAGTCACTTCAAACCACACTTTTATCTGCACCCGCCCCAAGCGCGGGATTGTCGCGTTTACCAAGCACAGGCCAGAATGGACGGGAAAATTCAAGGAGTCCCGCCATGAGCGTCCATTACATGCAGGCCATCCGCGCCCGCTATGAAAGTCTCGGCTACACACCCTATCGCTGGTTCGAAGCAGACAGCGCACCGCCCTGGCAGCCCATGAGCAAACCACTCAGCAGCGCACGCCTCGGCCTGCTCTCAACCTCCGGCGCTTACGCGCTTGGCCAATGCGCCTATCACTACAAGGACGACACTTCGATACGCGCGTTGCCGAGCAGTATCGAACCGCAGGATCTGCGCTTTTCCCATATCACCGAAAACTATCTGGTCGATGCGAAACGCGATCCGGATTGCATCCTGCCACTCACGCCTTTGCGCACCCTGGTCGGAGAAGGCGCGGTGGGTGAACTCGCCGAGCAAGTGTTCTCGTGTATGGGCGGCGTGTATTCGCAGCGCCGTATACGCGAAGACGTGGCACCGGCTCTGCTGACCGCGTTTCGTGCGCAACAGGTAGATTGCGCCTTACTGGTTGCGATGTGACCGGTGTGTCACCAGACCGTGTGTCTGGTCGCACGTCATCTCGAAGCCCACGGCATCCCGACCATGTGTCTGGGTAGCGCTATCGACATTCTTCAGGCGGGCAGGCCGCCGCGCGCGACCTTCGTCGACTACCCCTTGGGCCATAGCAGCGGCAAGCCGTTCGATGCGACTGATCAATTGTCGATTGTGCGCGCCGCGCTGGCGGGCTTCGCGAGTATCGACACCCCCGGCGTTATCCAGGTGTTGGACAATCGTTGGGGAGAGGACGGCTGGCGCGCCGAAGCCTCATCGACGCAGGGTCAGGACACCCGCCAGCCGCGCGACGAAACGCCGCAATTTCAGTTGCCCGCTGATCGCGACGCCGCCGTTTTGAGTGGCGCGCTCAGGCCCTGAAACAACAGCGGCCCGCGTTTCAGCGATGAAAGCGCGGGCTGCGTTTCTCGATGAAGGCGCGCATGCCCTCACGCGCATCGTCGGCAAGGAACAGTTCGCTCTGGGTCCGGGTTTCGTAATCGAGCACCGCCGGCAATGATTGCTCTGCACCGAGATAGACACCGCGCTTGATGGCAGCGAGCGCGGCTGTCGGCCCGTCGGCCAGACGACGCGCCCGCTCCAGCACTTCAGAGAGGAAAGTCTCAGCGGGAAAAATTCGATTGATGATGCCGAGACGACAGGCCTCATCGGCATCGATACGCTCGCCCAGCATCATGAGTTCCAGCGCCTGGCTGGTGCCGACCAGCCGCGTCAGCAGATAGTGCCCGCCCCAATCCGGCACCAGGCCAATCTTGACGAAACTTTCGCAAAACCGCGCGCGCGTCGAGCCATAACGAATGTCACAGGCCAGCGCCAGATTCGCGCCACCGCCGGCAGCGGCACCATTGATGGCAGCAATCACCGGCTTGCGCATCGCACGCATAAACTGAATCAGCGCACTGGCGACACCGGTACGCGCGGCGATGGGCGCAACTTCATTACGCGCCTGCAGTTCAATCATGTTGGCAATGTCGCCGCCGGCGCAGAACGCGTCCCCCGCGCCGGTGATCACCACCGCGCCAACCGCACCATCGCCTTCGGCGCGCTCGAGACAGGCGAGGATGTCCTCACGCATGGTACCGGCCAGCGCGTTCATGGCCTGTGGGCGATTGAGAGTGATGGTGGCGACGCGTTCGGCGACGCTATACAAAACAGCTTGTTCGTCCATGGCGTCCTCATGGTCCTGGTTGCGTGTATTCACGGCGCGCTGCGACTGACCAGGCGCAATAATTCGCGCAGGCGTGACTTCACCACGCTGGCATGGGCCGGGCCCATGCGCAGCAATAGCTTCTGGCCGATAGAACGCGACTCCAGGCCTTCGTCGGCGAACTTGTACATCACCGTCGGTTGCACCAGCGCCAACGGAGTATTGGTCTCAGGCGTCACTAAAAGATGATCGATGACATCCACCAGTCGGTCATTAAAGTAGGCCTGCGGATAACCGAGAGCTTCAAAGGCGGTTTGAAAGCGCGGATAGTCGCGCACATAGAGCGTCGCCAGCAGGGTCAGATCGATGCCCTTGAGGAGCGCGATATAACTGTCATAGCGCGCGGTATTGTCCGCCGCAAAGTGCAGGCTGCTGCCCTCACCGTTGACCAGTGGCGGACTGCCGAGCGGGCGCAGCGGCCACATGCGCACTGGCAGCTTTTCGTGGGCGAGGTTGTCGACTGTCACCACGATACGATTGATGAGTTCGTCGCTCACCACCCACGCACGAAAGGCCTCGCTGCCGAGCAAAACCTCCAGCGCCGCTTCAAACGGCTGCTCGGGTACCGCCGGCACGGTGTGCGCTGACGAGGGGGCCGGCAGCGCGTCGTTCTGCAGTTGGCGTCCGGCCTCGCTCTGCTCGATGGGGTTGACCACCGCCGGTGCGGCGATGGTCGGCGCGTCATCCGCAGGGCGCAGCGCCACCGGGCCCGGATTGTCTGGCAGCGTAAGCGTATGCAATCCGTTGATCGGTTGCTGCAGGCCGCGGAAGTACAACGCGCCGATCACCGCCAGCGCCACCACCGTGACCACCATCGGCCACTTCGATTCCTGTTTCTCTTTCATACCGATAGTCCATCGCGGCGCGCCATGCAGCCACGGTACCCTGCGAGGACTCATCGCGTCACGCGGTGCGTGACGCGACATTTCCATCACCTCAGGTGCCAGGCTCGTGCGCGTCCCATTGATTCCAGAAACTCACTTCTTCGACCGGCAAGCGTTTGGCGGGGTTCAAATCGCCGCCGGTCAGCCACGCGATGGGCAGCAAAGCGGCCTGGGTGTAGTTATCCGGGATGCCGAGCAACGCGCTCACTTCCTTTTCATAACGCAGATGCAAGGTGGTCCACGCCGAGGCCAGACGGCGCGCGCGCAGCGCCAACATCAATGACCAGGTGGCCGGCAGAATAGAGCCCCACATTGAGGATTGGGTGAAGACATCGTCGTGTTCGAATCGCCCCTCGATACAAGGAATGACCATCACCGGCGCACGCTCGAGGTTTTCCATGAGATAGCCGCCCGACTTCATCATGGCCTCGCGCTGCTGCTGACGCGGATCGCGGGCATCGTATTCACGCATCATGGTCACGCCGGTGCGTGACAGACCGGTCTTGCCTTCGACGTAGTCGCCGGCGGCCTTGCGGTAAAAATCGGCGATGGCGCGCCGCTTGGCCGCGTCGGTCACCACCATAAAACGCCAGGTCTGGGTATTGGCGCCGGTCGGTGCCTGCAGGGCGATGCGTAATGCGTCTTTGATCATGGCGGTCGGCACCGCACGTTCAAAATCAAGACGCAGACGCACGCTGCGGGTGGTGGTCAGCACATGATCGACACTCGCGAGATCGATAGCGCGGGGGGTTTGCTCAGTCATCGCAACAGGGCTCCTGCACGGGTGTTCGGACAAGGGTGGACTCAGGTCTGCCAGGTGGCTTCGTTCATGTGTTCCCACAACTGAATCATGTTGCCGTCGGCGTCGTAAAACAGAAACGAGCGGCCGATGGAGGCGCAGGTCCACACATATTCGGTCTGGGTGCGATAGCCAGCCGCCCGCACTTTGTCGAACCACGCGTCGATGTCATCGACCATGAGCCCGAGCTCGTGAAAGCCGGTATGGCCGTATTGCAGATTCTCCGGCGGTGTCTTCTGGATGAGCGGGGTTTCGCATTGCTGCAGCTCAATCAGCGCGCCCTCGTCCGACGCCAGCAGAACCATCTTGGAACGGGCATTGGTGACCTTGAAGATGTCATCCAGCAGCTTGGGATACATGTAGGTCTTGGGGCCGGGGCCCGGGCCGTCAGGAATAATGGTGTCGACCACCACCTTGAAACCCATCACGTCGCGCCACAGGTGGGTGGCCTGTTCGATGTCGGTCACGAATATCGCCATATGATGACAGCGCATTACGGTCTCCTCGGGATTGAGTAACGGGTGGGATTAAACGGCGACGCCGGGTGACAGTGCACGCTGCCCGCGAGGTCGACGCCATTCTCGGCGCTGGGCCTGCGGCGGCGCAACTCGCTATCGGG
>CAMCBY010000139.1 GCA_945873015.1 Klebsiella pneumoniae | reverse complement strand
CTGGTCGTGGTACCGATATCGTATTGGGTGGCAACCTCGGTGCGGAACTGGCCGAACTTGGCACCGAAGATGCGGACCAGGTTGCCGCTGCGCGCGCCGCCTGGGAAGCACGTCAGGCCGAGGTGCTGGCCGCCGGCGGCCTGCATATCGTCGGCACTGAAAGGCATGAATCGCGTCGTATCGACAACCAGTTGCGTGGCCGCTCCGGGCGCCAGGGTGACCCGGGTTCCAGCCGTTTTTATCTTTCGCTCGAAGACAACCTCATGCGCATCTTCGCCTCTGAGCGTGTCAGCGGCCTCATGCAGAAGCTCGGCATGCAGGAGGGTGAGGCGATTGAGCACCCGTGGGTCAGCAAGGCGATTGAGAATGCGCAGCGCAAGGTCGAAGGACGCAACTTCGATATCCGTAAACCGTTGCTGGAGTTCGACGACGTCGCCAACGATCAGCGCAAACACGTCTATGAGCAGCGCCGCGATGTGATGGAAGCCGAGGACATCTCGGAGAACATCCGTGGTATTCGCCACGACGTGGTCAACACCATGATAGACACCTACATCCGGCCGCAGAGTTTTGATGAGACCTGGGATCTGCCGGGTTTGAGTCAGGCGCTGGAAAACGAGTATGCAGTCCACGCCGATGTCGCCGAGTGGCTGAAACAAGAAGAAAACCTCGACGAGGACGGCATTCGCGCGCGCGTCTTGCAACTGGTCGAGGAAGCCTATGGCGCCAAGGAGACGCAGGTTGGCGCAGAGGACATGCGCAACTTCGAGAAAGGCATCATGCTGCAGGTGTTGGACACCCATTGGAAGGAACATCTGGCCGCGATGGATCACCTGCGCCAGGGCATCCATCTGCGCGGTTTTGCGCAGAAGAATCCTAAACAGGAATACAAGCGCGAAGCGTTTGAAATGTTCTCGCGCATGCTCGAAGAGATCACGCGCGATGTCATTGGCATCCTTTCCAAGGTGCAAGTGCGTGCCAAGGAAGATATCGAGGCCGTTGAGGAGCAGCAGCGTCGCGCCGCCGCTCTTCAGGAGCAGGAATATCACTATCAGTCGGGGCCCGCAGAGCCGCCGCCCGCCGCGGCCCTGCCGCAGGACGACGACGGTTCGCAGCAGGCGCCATTCGTGCGCGACGGTCGCAAGGTCGGTCGCAATGAACCCTGCCCCTGTGGATCGGGCAAGAAATACAAGCAGTGTCATGGCAAACTCGATTGAACGGCCTCTCGCCGATACCCAGCCCCGTCCCATCGCAGGCATCCGGCTCGCCACCGGCGCCTCGGGCACGCGCTACAAGAACCGCACTGATCTGACTTTGATCGAGGTCGCGCCCGGCGCGACGGTCGAGTGCCTGTTCACGCGCAACAAGTTTTGCGCGGCGCCGGTGACGGTGGCGCGTCAACATTGGGCCAGCGGCCACAATCGTTACCTCATCATCAATGCCGGCAATGCCAATGCCGGCACCGGTAGCGAGGGCGAGAAGCGTTGCCTGGAAGTGTGTGCGGCAGTGGCCACGGCCGCAGATTGTGCAACCAGTGATGTGTTGCCCTTCTCGACCGGCGTCATCGGCCAGCAGATGAATGCCGCCGCATTATCCGCGCCGGCACCGAGCCTGGTGGCTGCACTCGCTGCCGACGGCTGGACGAACGCCGCTGCCGCCATCATGACCACCGATACGCGGCCCAAGATTCGCAGCGTTGAAGTTCGCGATGGTGCGCAGCGTTTTGCCGTCACCGGTATCGCCAAGGGCAGTGGCATGATCAAGCCTGACATGGCGACCATGCTCGCTTATGTCGCGACCGATGCTGCTGTGACGCCGGCGGTGTGGAAGGCTATCGCGCGTCGCGCGACTGACCTCAGCTTCAATCGGATTACGGTCGATGGCGACACCTCCACCAACGATGCGCTGGTGTTGATGGCGACCGGCGCGGCCGCCACACCATGTATCGATAACGAACAACATCCGTGGTACACGCGTCTCGCGGCAGCCGTTGAAGCGGTGTGTCTCGGTCTCGCGCAGGACGTCATCCGCGATGGCGAAGGCGCAACTAAATTTATCAGCGTCAAGGTCAGTGGTGGTTATGACGAACGCGATTGCGTGCGGGTAGCCTATGCCGTGGCGGAGTCACCGTTGGTCAAAACGGCCATGTTTGCCAGCGATGCCAACTGGGGGCGCATCCTCGCCGCAGTGGGGCGCGCGGGCGCTGCGCGTCTCGAAATAGACGAGGTGAATCTCAGCATTGGCGGGCTGCCGATAGTCATCGGCGGAGAACCCGCGCCGGGTTACACCGAAGCCGCGGGCTCGGCCATCATGAAACTACCGGATATCGATATCGATATCACCATCGGTCGCGGACCCCACCAGGCAACCGTGTGGACCTGCGATTTCTCCTACGACTACGTCAAGATCAACGCCGAATACCGTAGCTGACGCGGGTCGTGACGAGGGCGCGGACCAGCGCTGTGCTGCGGGTGGCGGCGGCGGTCATCCGTCGCGAGGACGGCGCGATATTGCTCAGCGTGCGTCCTGCCCATACCGCTCACGGCGGACTGTGGGAATTTCCGGGCGGAAAACTCGAAAACCGCGAGCGACCTGTCGATGGCCTGGCGCGTGAGCTAGGCGAAGAACTCGGCATCGAGGTCGAGCGTGCCACGCCACTGATTACCGTGCGCCATCGTTACCCGAACAACATCGTCGAACTCATGGTGTTCGAGGTGCGCGACTGGGCCGGCGAGGCCCACGGTCGCGAAGGGCAGCGCATCGAATGGGTGAGTGCGGCTACGCTCAAGGCGCGTGAGTTTCCGGCGGCCAATCTGCCGGTGACGATGGCCGCGACCTTGCCGCGCATGCTCATGATTACGCCCGATCTCGGCACGGACGAGGGCGCCTTTGTCGCGCGCCTCGAGGCCTGTCTCGCGGCCGGCATGGAACTCGTGCAACTCAGGATCCGTGCCAGTGGCGAGCGCCGCCAACGGGTGATCGCAACAGCGCTGGCGGCGTGTGCGCGCCACGGTGCGCGGCTCATGCTCAACGGCACGCCACAGGAGGCCAGCGCGGTCGGCGCCCACGGCGTGCATCTCAATCGAGAGCGGCTGTTTGAATGGCAGCAGCGGCCGCTCACAGAGAACCTGTTATTGAGCGCGGCCTGCCACGACGCGCGCGAAATCGCGCAGGCCGAGCGCATCGGTGTGGATTTTATCTACCTCTCGCCGGTCGCGCCGACTGCGAGTCACCCAGGGGCAGACGTGCTCGGCTGGCCCGCACTGCGCAAGTTATGTGCGCAGACGCGGCTGCCGGTCTACGCGCTCGGCGGCATGACGGTGCAGGCATTGCCACGCGCGGTGCGCGCCGGCTGTCAGGGTATTGCGATGTTGAGTGGTCTATGGGAAAGCGCGACGCCGACACGGCTGGTGGCGACGGCGGCCAGGTCGCTGGCCAAGGCGGCCTACCGCATCAAGCGCAGTTGAGGTCGGGCGCGGCTCAGATCCCGCAGCAGGCCAGTTCGAAGCGCACGTCTTCCTGCACCTGCGCTGGCCGCGTCGAGGTGTGTCGCTGGCCGTAGAAGCGCACCGTGAAACGATGTTTGCCGCCACTGATCTCGGGAAAGGTCTCAGCTTCGCAGGGCATCACGACCCGCACTATCTGACATTGAGAGGCGCTCTCGAACTGCTGCTGATAGAAACCTGCATTGGCGACCGCGATGCGCGGATTGGCGCTTTCCCGAATCAGCGCCAGGACCAGTCGGATGGCTTTTTCAACGATGCGGATGTCCTGCATCCACATCATCATCTGGCTGCTGCGCTGGGACGGCTGGGCATTGAGCCAGAAATGCAGGGAAGGCACGTCGAAGCTGCAGGTGCCGCCCGGGATGCTGATGCGCTGACGCACCTGATTGGCGAGTTCGTCATTGCGGATGCGCGCGCCGGGCTGACAATCGGGCGCCTTTAACTGCACCAGTACTTCGCTCATCGAGGCGATGGTTTTGTCGAGCACACTCGAATTGACGCTCGGATTGTTGCGCAGGCTGTTGAAGGTCGAAATCTCGCGCTCGAGTTCCTTGATCAATTCGCCTTTGATATCAGTGCGCACCAGAAAGTCGCTGACTTCAAGGATGCGGCCGAGGGCGTTGCGTGCGCTCCAGTGATCACCACCCTCGATGCCGGTATCGATGCCGCAGAACAGGTGTTCGAGGCGCAGGCAGTTGCGAATACGTTCGTTGAGCGGCTGCTCATAAATGACTGAAGCGCCGGCTTCTGGAAACAGGCTGGGCTGTCTGGCTTCGTGCGCGCCAGCGCTCACAGGAATGCCTTCATGCTTGGGCCGCGGCTAGTTGCAGATACATGTTGTGCAGTTCGTCCACACGGCTCGCGAGTGAAGCCGTGTCACCATCATTGACTACCACATCGTCGGCGATGCGCAGGCGTGTTTCGCGACTCGCCTGTGTGCGCATGATTGCGGCGACCTCGGCTTCTGTCAAATGATCACGTGCGCGTACGCGTTCGATTTGTACAGCTTCCGGGCAATCGACCACCAGTACGCGGTCGATGAGATCATTGCGGCCACCTTCGGCGAGCAGCGGGATGCCGAGCAGACAGTAGGCGCCGTCGACTGCCGCGACATGCGCGCGCATGCCGTGGCGGATGGCGGGATGGGTGATGGCCTCGAGTTCCGTGCGTCGCGCCGGATCGGCGAACACGATACCGCGCAGCCGCGCGCGGTCGAGTCGTCCATCGCTGCCCAACACCTCGGCGCCGAATGAGGACACGATCGCCGCCAGCGCCGGGCGGCCGGGTTCCACCACTTCTCGCGCCACCTGGTCGGCATCGATAACGGCGATGCCATGTCGTTCGGTGAACACCCGGCACACCGTCGACTTGCCCGAGCCTATGCCGCCCGTGACTCCCACTACATAAGCTCGTTTCACAAACTCGCTCCGGAACGAAACAGGCCAGCGAGGGCCTCGTCGAAGAACATCGCGACCAGCCCCGCCGCGGCCAGAAACGGGCCGAAGGGTATGGGTTGGTCGCGCTTGGTGAGGCCCGTGACGATAGCGCCAATGCCGACCACCGCGCCGATCACCGAAGACAGCAGAATGAGGGCCGGCAGTGCCTGCCAGCCGAGCCACGCGCCGAGGGCGGCCAACAGTTTGAAGTCGCCGTAACCCATGCCTTCTTTGCCGGTCACGAGCTTGAACGCCCAGTAAATTGACCACAGGCTGAGATAGCCGGCCATCGCGCCCAACACGGCACTGCCGAGATCGGGCGCGAACAGACCGAAAAAGGAGCACGCCAGACCCGCCCATAACAGTGGCTGGGTGATGTTGTCGAACAGATAGCGGGTATCAAAATCGATCAGGGCGAGCGCCACCAGCGTCCATGCGTAACACGCCGCGGCGAGGGCGCGCAGCAGCCACAATGTCGAGTCGGCATCGGCGGCGTAACCGAAGCGCCAGGCGGCGAGACCACCCAACAGACCGCCAGTCGCCTCGACCAGCGGATAGCGCCTGGAGATCGCCGCCCGGCAATGCCGGCAACGGCCACCCAACACCAGATAGCTCAGCAGCGGTATGTTTTCGAGCGCGCCGATAGGGCTTGCACAATGCGGACAGCGCGAACGCGGACGCGCCAGATCGAACGCTTCGCCGGCGCTGCCGTCGTCGGGAAGATCAAGCAAGGCACGGCAATCGCCACGCCATTCGCGCTCAACCATGATGGGCAGACGGTAGACGACAACATTGAGAAAGCTGCCGACCAGCAGGCCGAGCACCGTCATCGCACCGACCATGAGGGCGGGCTGTGCGGCGAGTAGGGTGATCATTTCCATGCTTGGTGCGGCTGCCGCCGGTGCCGCCGCGCCGACCGCGACACTGCGGTCAACGCATTTTCACGGGCTCAAGAAGCGTGTCGTCGCGCGATTTAAACCACCTGGCCCATCTTGAAGATCGGCAGGTACATGGCGATGACGAGGCCACCGATAAGCACACCGAGCACCGCCATGATGATAGGTTCGAGCAGACTGGTCAGCGAATCAACCGCGTCGTCCACTTCCTGTTCGTACCAGTCAGCCACCTTGGTCAACATCGAATCGAGTGCGCCGGATTCTTCGCCGATGGCGACCATCTGCACGACCATGTTGGGGAAGATGTTGACGTCGCGCATGGCGGTCTGCATCTGCGTACCGGTCGCGATTTCGTCGCGCATTTTCATCACCGCTTCGTAGTAGACGATGTTGCCGCAAGCACCAGCGACCGAAGTCATCGCTTCCACCAGCGGCGTGCCGGCGGCGAACATGGTGGCGAGGGTGCGCGCGAAGCGCGCGATCGCGGACTTGTTCAAGATGTCGCCGAGCACCGGGAATTTGAGCAACGCGCGGTCGACGAAGTGCGCGAATTTGATCGAACGTTTCATGGCCTGGATGACGCCAAACACCGCGCCGACGATGGCGCCGATCAGGATGTACCAATAGGACTGAAACCACTTGGACATGTTGATCACTACCTGCGTCAGTGCCGGCAGGTCCGCGCCAAAGCCCGAGAACAAGTCCTGAAACTGCGGGATGACGAAAATCATGAGGATGCAGGTGATGACAAACGCCACCACCACCACCGCTATCGGGTAGAACATCGCGCCCTTGATCTTGGACTTCAGGGCCTCGGTCTTTTCCATGTAGGTCGCGAGCTTGTGCAGGATATCCTCGAGGATACCGGCGTGCTCACCGGCCACCACCAGGTTGATATAGAGCTCATTGAACTGCTGCGGATGTTTGGCCAGCGCTTCATTCAACGAGCCGCCCGCCTCGACATCGGCCTTGATGCCCATGATGAGCTGCTGCATGGCCTTGTTTTCATGGCCACGACCGACGATTTCAAACGACTGCACCAGCGGCACGCCGGACGACATCATGGTGGCCATCTGGCGACTGAAGACGGTGATGTCCTTGGTGGTGATCTTGCCGCTCGATTCGCCGAACAGCGGCTTGGCTTTTTTCTTGACCTTGAGCGGGTTGACGCCCTGACGCCGCAGTTGCGCCTTGATCAGGGCATCGTTCTGCCCCGACATCTCACCTTTGACGCGCTTGCCATGTCTGTCGACACCTTCCCAGGTGAACATCGACGCCTTGACTGCAGCTTGTGCCATGAATTACTCCACTGTCACTCGGTTGACTTCGGCAAGACTGGTGACACCGGCGCGAACCTTTGACAGGCCCGAGGTGCGGATGTCCCAGATGCCTTCGGCCCGCGCCTGATCGGCCAGCACCACGGCATTGGCGCCTTCGATGATCAGGCGCTTCATGGTGTCGGAGATCGGCAGCACCTGATAAATGCCGGCCCGCCCCTTATAACCGCTGGGGCAATCGACACCGCCATTACCAGGCCCGAACACGCTAATGCCTTGTTCCACCCATTCTTTGGCGAAGCCTTCCTGCAGCAGGGCTTCTTCCGGCATTTCGACGCGGACTTTGTAGTCCGGATGCAGACGCCGGCACAGGCGCTGACCGGTGATGAGATTGATGGTGGTGGCGACCGCGAAAGCCTGAATACCCATGTCCTGCAGACGCGTGAGGGTCTGCGGACCGTCGTTGGTATGCAGGGTCGACATCACCATGTGACCGGTCTGGGCGGCTTTGACCGCGATGGAGCCGGTTTCGAAATCACGAATCTCGCCGACCAGGATGATGTCCGGATCCTGTCGCAGGAAGGCTTTGAGCGCCTTCGGAAACGTCATGCCGGTGCGTTCATCGACCTGCACCTGATTGACGCCGGGCAGGTTGATTTCGACCGGGTCTTCGGCGGTCGAAATGTTGACGTCGTCCTGATTGAGAATATTGATGCCGGTGTAGAGCGACACCGTCTTGCCGGAACCGGTCGGGCCGGTGACCAGAAACATGCCGTAAGGTTTGTGCAGGTTTTTCAGGAACAGCTTCTTCTGGAAATCTTCGTAACCGAGCTGATCTATCTGCAGTTTCGCCGCATCGGAATCGAGAATACGCAACACCGCCTTTTCGCCGAACAGGGTCGGGCAGGTGCTGACGCGAAAATCAATCGCCTTGGTCTTGGACAGCTTGAGTTTGATGCGGCCGTCCTGCGGCACGCGGCGCTCGGATACGTCGAGTCGCGACATGACCTTGATACGCGCAGCAATCTTGCCGGCCAGCGCGAGCGGCGGGCGCGACACTTCCTGGAGTACGCCATCGATACGGAAGCGCACCCGGTAAATCTTTTCGTAGGGTTCGAAATGTAAGTCCGAAGCGCCGCGTTTGATGGCGTCGAGCAGGCATTTGTTGACGAAACGCACCACCGGCGCATCGTCAATTTCGGCTTCGTTGCCGGTATCGGGTTGTTCCTGTCCGACTTCGACATCGTCGAAATCCTCAAGGTCCGAATCTTCCATTGCGCCGAGGCCGGTGTCGGCCGCTTCCAGCGCTTTATCAATGACTTTGGCGAGTTTGTCCCATTCGACCACCACCGCTTCGGTGGTGCCGCCGCCGATGTTGAACTTGATCTCGTCCAGCGCCTGCAGATTGGTCGGGTCGGGAATGCCGATGAAGACCCGCGCGCCGCGTTTGAACAGCGGTATGGCGTTGTGTTTGGTGATCAGATCGCGGCTGACGATTTTGATGGTGTCGGGGTCGATATCGAGGGTGTCGATATCGACCATCGGCACACCGAATTCGCTCGAGGCAGCGTGGGCGATGGCGCGTCCGTTGACGATGCCGTTCTCGACCAGAAATTTAACGAAAGGCGTTTTTTTGGCTAACGCTTCCTGGAAGGCTTGACCCGCGGCTTCTTCTTCGAGGAGGCCGTCAGCAACAAGTCTGCGTGCAAGGCCACTCAAGGGCACTCGGTTACTCGATACCGCCATGGGG
>CAMCBY010000138.1 GCA_945873015.1 Klebsiella pneumoniae | reverse complement strand
GTGCGCCAGAGTTTCGGCAACTGCCCGAAATACATCCAGGCGCGCCGGCCTGCCTTCAGTGAACTGCATCGTCCGGCCATGGAGGTCATCCGAAATGTGCAGCTCGATGCCGATGCGAAAGCGCTCATCGCAGCCGCCGACACCTTTTTCATCGCCACCGCGCACCCCGCGGCAGCGAGTGGGAGCGACCGTGCGAACGGTGTGGACGTTTCGCATCGCGGCGGCCGACCAGGTTTTATTCGCATCGACGACGACAGCACCGTGACGGTGCCGGACTTCGTCGGCAACAACTTCTTCAATACCCTGGGCAATCTCATGCTCAACCCGCGGGCTGGCCTGCTGTTCGTGGACTACGTGAACGGCGACCTGCTCCACATCGCGGTGGAAGTGCAGATCATCGAGGAGGCTACCGAAGTTGCAGCCTTCGCTGGCGCGCAGCGCCTGATGCGCTTGCGCATACGCGAAACCCTGCTTGTGCCAGGCGCACAGGCGCTGACTTGGAGCGAGGCTGAACTCTCGCCGCATCTCGCGGCTACCGGGCACTGGTGAACTGCGTGCGTTGCGATGCGCTTCGCACATGGTATTTCGGTCATGCTCGCCGCACCGGGAAATATAGACCACTCAACTCGAAGGCAATGACTCATGACATCTGATTACGACGCCATCAGCACTACCATCTTTAATTATTTCGAAGGTTTTAAAACAGCCGACCGTGAGCGCCTTGAAGCGGCCTTCGCCGTCGATGTCTGCCACATGAAGGCCTACATCCGCGATAAGGAAGGCAAGCCACAGCTGAGCTCGCGGCCTATGAATGAGGTGATTAATGGTTGGGTAAAGCGGGCGCCGGCACCCGATATGCAGGGCAAGATCATCGCCGTTCATATCACCAACCCCGGTGCGGCAGTCGTGGTATTCGACTTCAACGGCGAATTCACCGATACCCTGCAACTGGCAAAAGTCGACTCGCAGTGGCGCATCGTCAATAAATTTTATATCGACCAGTAAACGCCTGCGCGGCGTGGGTGACCAGGACTAGTGCGCACCCCCAGCGGGTCCATTTGATTCACAAACCAGCCTATCCGGCACTGCGCTTGTTCACCCCTATCGATCGGACGTTGACACACGCGATCGCCACAGACTAGCTTCACATCGTCCTACTCTCGCCCACTGCGTGAATGGACGGGGGAACATGTCGCTGTTCATTCAACGGCGCACCGACGCGGAGCCTGGGTCCATGGCCATTGCAGGTATCGAGCGGATATTCCACATCAACGTCGTATGCCGCGACCTCGAGCAGTCGTTGCGGTGCTACGTCGATATCCCAGCATCGCCTGCTGCTGCTTCTACGATCCCGACGGGACGATACTTGAACTGTACGCTCCACACACCGCGTCCAGCGCATCGCGACTGAACCTGAGCTATGACGACGATGCGCACGCGCGTTGCGCACCATTACACAGAGGGGAGTTATCTATGGACATCCGCACGGTATCGTTCTACAGCGAAGGCGTGAAGCTGGAAGGCGATCTCTTCCTGCCTGACAAGATGAAACCCGGCGAGCGGCGACCCGGCATCGTGCTCTGCCACGGGTTCTCGGGTATCCGCGCCGGCATTCTGCCCGACTACGCGAAGGCCTTCTGCGAGGCCGGCTTCGTCGCGCTCACATTCGACTACCGCGGCTTCGGCGGCAGCGAAGGCGAGCGCTGGCGCCTGCTTCCGCTAGAGCAGATCGACGACATCCGCAACGCAATCACCTATATGGAATGGGTGCCGGAAGTCGACGCGGATCGTATTGGACTGTGGGGCACCAGCTTTGGCGGGGGGCATGCGCCGTATACGGCGGCGATCGATCCGCGCGTTAAGGCCGTCGTAGCACAGGTGGGTTTCGGCGATGGCGAGCGCCTGATACTCGACTCGCGCGGTTACGCCGCGCGCGTCAAGCTGCAGCAGGATCTCGCGGCCGACCGGCAGCGGCGCGTCCGCGAAGGCAAGGGCGGCACGCTCGATCCGATAGCCATCCTGAACGCGGCCCAGACCAAGGCCTTTCTCGAGCCGTTCCTGATCGAGAATCCCGCAATGAAATGCGATATCTCGCTCGAAACGATCGAGAAGACACTCGAATATAAACCGATAGACGTGGTCGATCGCATCTCACCACGGCCACTGCTCCTGATCGGCGCACGCGACGACGACACTTGTCCTGTTGAGGGCTACGAAAAGCTCTACGAGCGCGCCCGCGAGCCGAAGAAATTCGTGGTGTTCCCGATCACGCACTACGAGATCTACGCCGGCGAGTGGCTGGAGAAGTCCTCCGGCCTCGCGTGCGAGTGGTTCACGCGCTATCTCATGTAGCGGTGCCGCGTCGGCGACGCGCCGCCCGTGGCAAACACCACTGGCGCGCGTTTGCGCAAACCGCCGGCCTGGGAACCGCCATCCCGTAACAACAATAGGGAGAGCAGCCGTGACCATCTGTGCATTCGACCATGTCGCGCTACCCGGCGGCGATCTCGCCGCGCTAGCCGCCTTCTATCGCGCGCTGGGATGCGAAGTGCGAGAAGACAACGACTACATCGTCTCGGTCCACTTCGGCACAAACAAGATCAACTTCCATCGGCCGAGCCTCTGGCAGAAGCTGTCGTTCACGCTGCGTGCGGCTGGCACCCTGCCCGGGTGTGGCGATCTCTGTTTCGTGTGGGGCGGGACGGTCGTTGAAGCGATCGCCGCGATCCGCGCGACCGGGGCTTCGATCGAAGAAGGGCCTATTGGCCGGGAAGGTGGCCGCAACATCGAAGGCACGAGCGTGTACACGCGCGACCCGGACGGTAACCTCGTGGAGTTGATGGTCTACCCTGCTTGAATATTCCGCACACGCTTTAACCCGACACACTGAGGATGAAGACATGAGCGATTTTGAATTCGGCCTGCTCTACTCGTTCCGCAATCCGCCGCGCTGGCATGCGCCTTGGGCGCAGGTGTACGACCAGCACATTCGGCACATCGTCGAGATGGAGCAAGCCGGCTTCGACACCATATGGCTCACCGAGCACCATTTCAGCGAGGACGGTTACCTGCCGCAGATGGCGACGATGAGCGCGGCGCTGGCCATGGTCACGAAGAAGGTGAACATCGGCCAGGCGATCATCGAGCTGCCACTCCATCATCCTGTCGCGCTGGCGGAGCAGCTCGCCATCGCGGACATCTTGTCCCACGGCCGCGTACGCGTGGGCGTGGGCCTCGGGCGCATGAACTACGACTGGCGCGATTCCTTCCGGCACGAAGGCATGGTGTTCGGCGCGCCACTCGACGCCAAGGTGCGCGCGCGGATGTTCGAAGAGCAGATCAACATCCTGCGCAAGTGCTGGGCCGATGGCCCATTCAAACACCAGGGCGAGTTCTACGATTTCCCGGAGATCGACGTCACACCCAAGCCCGTGCAGGCCGGCGGCCCCGAGATCTGGTTCGGCGTCGGCGACCAGGCACGCAAGGCCGTCGATCGTGCCGCGCGCATGGGCCAGGGCTGGACCGGTTTTCCCGGCGGGCTCGACAACTACCTGAACAAGGTCCGCGAGCACGGGCGCATGGCCGAGGCAGGCAAGGCGGTGGTATTCATGCCGCAGCTTCCCGCCGATGACCCGGAAGCAATGAACGCCAAATACGGCGAGCACCTGGCCTACATTCCGAACTGGTACAACCCCGGCGGACCGCTGACGACGCCGGCATGGGACGAGCCGAATGCCGAGCCGACCGTCGGCTGGTTCGCTGAGCCCGAGGTGATCGCGCGCCAGCTAGACCAGATGCGCGCACGGGGCGCGACCGGCGCGCTGTGGTTCGCACCGTTCGCAGGAGTCAGTGCATTGGAGGCGAGCCCGATTTTCGCCGACCTGATAACAAAGGTGAAACCGCTGATGAGCCGCATCGCGGCGCACTGACCTGGCACCGCCGGCCGGGCGGCGCGCGAGGCGCGCTGCTCAAGAATGCGTCGTTGGACGCCCCGAGCACCCTCCATGCTCGCTCGTGGCACAGGGTCGCAAGAGAACGCGCGCTGCCGTAATTGCGGACAAAGAGTCGCAGGCAGGCTGAATGGTGCGGCTGCAGGAAACACCCGATGCTGACCGCGGTGGCTAACAACCGCGCGGAGGTCGGTGCCGACGCATCTAGTCGAGCGCTCCTGACCCACTACAAAAAACGTCACTGCAACGACAAAGCATAGACTCGCCGAGATTCCGAGATCGACCCGCAGCGTTCCCACGACACATGCTTCCAGCTTTCCGGATTCCGGACATTCGCAACCTTCAGACCCTTCACCCGAGCGCCGCCGCAACACGAATTGCCGGGCCTAAAGCAGCCAGGCTGACGGCAGCTCCGTCTCTGACGCACGGATGCGAAGCAGGCCTGACGCTTAGGCAGGGTGTCGCTCACGCCCGTGGGTATGAGCGCTCGACATTTCTGCTTTGAAAACGCCCCCGGCACAACGGTGGCGTGACAATCCCGCGAAATTCCGCGGTAAGCGACCGCCATCCACGTCGTCCGGTTCTGCGGGCAGCGTTTAAATTGAACATTGGCCAACTACAGCGGGGCTCGATTTAAGCTCGAATTCAGCGGATAGGGCGGTTATCCTGACTATCCGCGCCGGCACCCTGCTCGCCGCCTCCGGACCGCAAACCGAAACCTCGCGCGCGACGCACACGACCCTGCTGCTGTTCCTGTCATGGAGTGACGACGACCTGCATGGGCCACACGGTGAATGAGGTCCGCTGGATGGCTGCCAACCCATGCGGTCGTGGCACCCCCCTCCTCGCCCTGCGCCTCCCGGTGCGAACATCGGCCCGACGGCCGGCACGCGTGCCGGGGTGATTCCGACCCCGCGTCATGCAAAGCAATCGCATGGCGCCAACGGTGCTGACCGCGTAAGTTTGCCTTTTGCGCGCGCCGGATTCTAAAGTGCCGTCCACGCAGACCGCGCGCCACGAGAGGTGACCCACATGCTCGCATCCGCCTTGAGCCAACACAGCGCTGCCGCCGTGATCGCGCGCTTTCTCGCCGCGCGCGGCGTACGCCGCGTCTATGCGCTGTGCGGCGGGCATATCATGCCGATATGGATGGCGCTGGACGCGCTCGGCATTCGCATCGTCGATGTGCGCGACGAACGCGCCGCGGTGTACATGGCACATGCCGACACGCTGCTGACGGGTACGCTCGGCGTGGCGCTGGTCACCGCCGGGCCGGGTGTCACCAACGCGATGACCGGCATTGCCAATGCGCACGTCGCGCGCGCGCCGGTACTCGTGATCTCCGGGGTGCCGCCCATGGCACAGGAGAATCGCGGCGCGCTGCAGGACATCGTGCACACCGATCTCGTACGCAGCCTGACCCGCTACGCGCGCACGGTGCGTCATCCCGATCTCGTGCCGCAGGAACTGGCCGAGGCCACCGCGCGCGCGCTGGGCGAAGGCGGTGAACCGGGCCCGGTGTATCTCGACTTCCCGACCGACATACTGCGCGCCGCGGTTTCGCCCGCGGTGCAGCTGCCCGAATTGTTCGAGCCCCGCGCGCTGGGGCCGCTGTCGCCGCATCCCGATAGTGTCAAGGCCGCGGTCGATCTCCTGTGGTCGGCGGAACGTCCCTTGTTCATCGCGGGGCGTGGCGCGCGTGGCGCCGGCACCGCGCTTGCCACGCTGCTCGAACGTCTGAACGCGGCCTACCTGGATACCGGCGAATCGCGCGGACTCATCGCCGAGGAACATGGCAGCGCGGTGGCCGCGATGCGCGGCGCGGTGATGAGCCAGGCTGACGTGGTGGTGACGGTCGGGCGGCGGCTCGACTTCCAGCTCGCTTACGGTTCGCCCGCCGTGTTCGGGAACGCGAAGTTCCTGCGTATCGCCGACTGCGCAGCCGAGCTCCGCGACAACCGCCGCGGCCAGGTCGATCTCCTGGCCGACGCGCGGCTCGCCATCGAGGCCATCCTTGCGGCGGCGCCGGCTCGTGCAGGCGCCTCCGATGGGACGTGGGTCGCGAACCTGCGCGCGCAACACGTGCAGCGCTCGAACAAGCTCGTGGAGTCGATGCGGAGCGCGCCCGACGGCAGCGACGGTCGCATGCATCCGAACCGCGCGCTTGCCGCGCTGCGCGATGCCCTGCCGGCGGACGCGATCGTCATCGCCGACGGCGGCGACTTCCTGAGCTTCGCGCGCGTCGGCCTGCCCGCGCAGACCTATCTCGATCCAGGTTCGCTCGGCTGCATCGGCATCGGTACGCCTTTCGGCGTCGCCGCAGCGCTCGCCTGCCCCGAGCGCACGGTGGTGGTGGCGACTGGCGATGGCGCTTTCGGCTTCAACGCCATGGAGATCGACACGGCCGTGCGGCACCAGGCCCCGCTGCTGATCATGGTCGCCAACAACGGCTCGTGGGCCATCGAAGTGCGCGATCAGCAGGAGAATCACGGCAGGGTGGTCGGTACGCACCTGCAGTTCGCCGATCATGCGGCGATGGCGCGCGCGTTCGGCATGCATGCCGAACGCGTGGAGTCCGCCGATCGCTTGCCGGACGCAATAGCGCGCGCGATGGCCAATCGCCCGGCACTACTCGACGTGGTGGTGACACCCGAAGCGCCGTCGTCGGATGCGAAAACCGGGCTTGCAGGTGTCCCGGACCTCCAGGCACTGACGGCGTGGGACGACGCAGAGCGAGCGTGGCGCGGGCGTTGATCGAATCGCAAATCGACATTGCGGCCAAAATCAACGGCTGCACGTTGCGGACATGCTTCGGTGTCTGCGTGGAACGGCGAACCATCGGAAACGCGCCAGGCCAGCGGTCGATGACGACGTCGTCGTTCCCGACTGGATGACGGGCAGGCGCCGCGTCGGTTGACCACTTGGAGAGCGCGAAGCCACAATCCGCAGGCACATCGGTCGCCCGTCAACGCCGGATCCAGTCATGACCCGCATGCTCACCCTTGCCGACGCCGTCGCCACCCACGCCCGCCTGCGCCCGCACCAGCTCGCCGTGCGCGATTCGCGCCGGCGGCTCACCTATCGCGAATGGGACGAGCGGACCACGCGGCTTGCCGCCGCGCTGCGCACCCTCGGACTGGCGCAAGGCGAGCGGGTCGGCGTGATTGCATACAACTGCCTCGAGTGGATGGAGATTTACGCCGGCATGGCGCGCGCGGGCCTGGTGGTGGTACCGCTCAACTTTCGCCTGACCGCGCCCGAGATTGCCTACATCCTCAGTCACGCAGAGGTGAGCGCGGTGATTGCCGGACCGGAATTCTGCGCGGTCATCGACAGCGTGCGCGCCGAAGTGGGCCTGGCGAACGAACGCTACATCGTGATGAGCGACGACGTGCCCGCACGCTGGACCGGATACGAGTCGCTGGTGGGCACCGGCGACTCAACGACGGTTTTCGAGACCGTGCGACCCGACGACGTCGCCGCGCTCATGTACACCTCAGGCACAACCGGCCGCCCGAAGGGTGCCATTCGCAGCCACGGCGCAAATTCGCTCATCGCCTGGGCCACTACGGTGGACATGGGATTCACGTCGAACGACACGGCACTGCTGGTCATGCCGCTCTGCCATGCGAACTCGCTCTACTTCGGCACCACCTTCGTGCATCTCGGCGGCACGTGTCACATCGAGGACCGCCGCAGCTTCGACCCCGAGGCGCTGCTGCGCACGCTGGCGGAAGATCGCGTCACCTTCACGTCGCTCGTGCCGACGCACTACATCATGCTGCTCGCGCTGCCGGACGAGGTGAAGCGGCGCTACGATCTCAGCGCCGTCGGCAAGCTCATGATCTCCTCGGCGCCGGCGCGCCAGGAAACCAAGCGCGGCATCATGGAACTGTTCCCCAACGGCAAGCTGTACGAGCTGTACGGCTCGACCGAAGCCGGCTGGGTCACCATCCTCCGTCCCGACGAACAGCTGCACAAACTGGGCTCGGTGGGTCGCGAGTGGGCCGGCAGCGGCGCCGTCCGCCTGCTCGACGCACACAGGCACGAAGTGGCGGACGGCGAGGTGGGCGAACTCTACTCGCGCACAGCGTACGTGTTCGATGGCTACTGGAAGAACCCGGAGAAGACCGCCGAGGCCTTCGACGGCGAGTGGTGCTCGGTCGGCGACATGGCGCGCCGCGACGGCGAAGGCTACATCTGGCTGGTCGATCGCAAGAGCAACATGATCATCAGCGGCGGCGAGAACGTGTACCCGACGGAAGTGGAAAGCACGCTCGGCCAGCATCCCGCAGTGCGCGACGTCGCAGCCATCGGCGTGCCGCACGAGAAGTGGGGCGAAACGGTACACGCGGTGGTCGTGCTGCACGAGGACAGGACCGCCAGCGAAGACGAACTGCGCCAATGGTGTCGCGAGCGCCTGGCCGGCTTCAAGTGCCCCAACGGTGTCAGCTTCATTCGCGACGAGGACATGCCGCGCACTGCCACCGGCAAGATTCAGCATCGCATCCTGCGCCAGCGCTACGTCGAGTGTTGAAATACCTTCGCACTGGCGTGCCGGACTTTGGCGTCCGCGGACGCCGGCCGCCGGGTGCAGGCCGGGGCGCGCACGGACTTGGCCGATCCGCCCCGCGCCGCAAGGTAACGGCGCGGCTCAAGCCCACGAGGGAGTTGCTCCAATCGAACCGAGAGGGGGTCTTGCGCCGGGTGAGGCGTGTGCCCCGCGCCATTCATCAACAGGGGAGCCGCATCGTGGAAAACGTCGCCATCACCGGCCTCGGGTGTTGACGATCGCGGTAGGGATGCCGGTTGCCCGGCACCCCCCGCACAGATCCGTACGTGCCCGATTTAGGCATACGGCTCCTACCTTGGGTGTCTGACGGCCATGCGATCTTCGGGCCAAGGATGAAGGACATGGGGTGGAGGCAGCCACTCGT
>CAMCBY010000137.1 GCA_945873015.1 Klebsiella pneumoniae | reverse complement strand
ATGAACACGCCTACGGCAACGGCACCGCCATCTTCACCCGCGATGGTGGCGCGGCGCGGCGCTTTCAACACGAAGTGGAAGTCGGCATGGTCGGCATCAATGTGCCGATACCGGTGCCGGTCGCCTACTACTCTTTCGGCGGCTGGAAGGCTTCGCTGTTTGGTGACAGCCATGCCCACGGCACCGAGGGCGTGCATTTTTTCACCCGCGGCAAAGTGGTCACCAGTCGCTGGCCAGACCCGAGTCAGGGCGGAATAAACCTCGGCTTTCCGCAGAATAAATAAGCGGGTTGGTGCGGCTTTGTATGTGCGAATGAATTCGCACATACAGAAGCGTCAACGCCAAGCCGTTATTCGTGATCGACCCCGTGTGCTTCTGGGCAATTGTCCGGGGGCAGACTGTTTTCATAGAAGGTCTGGAAATCTTTCGAAAACGCATGCTGCCGGAGCGCCCAAACGTTTTTTACACCGGTGAGCGCCTGCATTCCCCTTAACATTTCTACATGCCCCAACCAGACATTCTCCGGAAGCTGTCGGTTCTGGAACTGCGCGTGCAATCCTTCCCAGATCCGTAAAGCGTAGGTCACATAGGCCGTGAATTTAACCCGCTCTTCACTTGAGAGGTGTTCAATCCCCTCGACTCCGCGCAACCACACTTTGGCGAGATCGGGGGTCTCGAATAGTGCTCGGGAAATGCTCTGCAACCCTTCGACCTGGTTTCTTACCGCAGCGTCCCGAACCAACTTTTGTGCTGCGTGGTTCTGCGCGATTAGCGCAAAAAGAGAGCCAACAATCGCGATGACGGCGATCGTCTGGCCGACGTAGTAAATTTCTTCGAGTGTCATGGGCGTTTCACGCGAAATTGACCCGATGCGGATAGTGCCTGATTTTGGGGGTGGGCGCTTCTGCGGTGGCGCGCCGGACCAGTCGAGGAAAAGGCAGGAACTGCGTTCTGAGCCAAATCGATGCCGTCTAACGCGCGCTTGAGAGGCGCCGGAGTGCGCAGCGCGGAGGCGTCCGCTCCATTGGCTGGTGAGGCATCGCCGCTGCTCGGCTATTTTGGGTTTTCATAGGTGGGCACCGTTGGCTCACCACTTCTTCCCAATCGGCGGCTTGCCGTTTCCTTTGTCCCTACTGCCGGCACATGTTCGCCAGCCGTCGCCAGCCCGAATCTCGGCATATTTCCGTAGACACATTCGTATTGGCCAGACTCGACCAAGTAGGTTTCGTGCCAGATCCCCACACTTCCGTTTGCTCCGACTGCTCGATTGAAGCGCTTCCAGGCCTCCAAGTGAGTGGCCTTCGGATTTCTCGAGAAGTCTTCCAACGCTTCGTACGAACGCCAATATTGAATGAGTCCGACGCCTCGTCGATAGAACATCGTTTGCGCACCAAGTAGCCCAAGCTCGGGGTTGGCCAGCAACTCACTAACCATTGGTCCCATCGCACGGGCAACGGGCAGCCATTTGTGAATGGCCCAGAATTGATTCACCCGCATTCCGATGATGAAAACCACAAACGGCCCGTTGATCTGGGCAGTGAAGCGACCAGGGAAAATGGATTGCATCATGCGTCTCGATGTTTGTTTGGTGATGCCTGACGCGCCGTTGCGTGGCGTCGGAGTGCGCAGCGCGGGGGAGTCCGCTCCATTGGCTGGCTATTCATCACGGGCATGCAACTCAACTTCCGCTTCAATTTCTACCGGAAGCCCGAATGGTAATTCAGCCATCCCGACAGCGCTTCGCGCGTGGGCGCCAACTTTCTCCCCAAAGACATTGAGTATGAGGTCGCTGAAGCCATTGATCACTGCAGGTTGCTGATTAAAGCCCGGGGCCGAATTGACCATGCCGAATACCCGTGTCCAAGCAGCAATCCGGTCGAGGTTTCCAAGTTCGCGGCGCAGACTTCCGAGAATGGCCAGGCCCACCAGCCTCGCAGACAGATAGGCCTGTTCCTGTGTGACGTCGACACCCACTTTGCCTAGCGGCAATGCAAGCGAGCCATCCTGGTTCGTCGGTCCGTGGCCGGAAACCAGCGCGCGCGTTCCCACTATGCGAACCCACGGGAATAGAAGAGCTACGCCCGGCGGCAGTTGCAGTGGTTCTGGTAAGACAATGCCGAGCGACTGGAGTCTTTGGTCTATTTGTGACATTTCTAGCTTCCGAGTGGGTCTATTGGGGACTCTGGTTGGGGTTGAATGCTGACTTCGAAACAGTGACGACTAACGCGCCGATGAGTGACGGAGGAACGCGCAGCGCGGGGGAGTCCGCTCCAGTGGATGCTCAGGCATCACCTGCACCTTTTGACGCTCTTCCCAATTCCCACGGGCTGTCCGTAACGATACGGCTCCCCAGCCGAGCATTTACGAACTCGACGAACGTCTGGCCGAAGGCTACTTGATGCACTGACCACCAAGCTTCACCAAATCCACGCGATACCAAATCCAGGATGGCCTGCTCGTAGCCGGCCCAGATCTCCTCTTCGAAATTGCCGTGGCGATGCTGATAGTAATAGTTCTCGTAATTCCTGAACGACCCTCTCAGAAATAGCTGCAATTGCATTGCTTCCCTCGGCGTCCAAGTTGTGTAGCCGGAGAATGCTTTACTCAGTAGCTCCGACAGTTCCGGACTTTCCGCCAACCGGATGGCTAGATCGGCCGAAGTAGCGGAAATAGACTGGAATGTATTCGCCGCGACCATTTTCGAATTCTGGCGTACTTGGATAGCCAGGTAGATTACGGAAGCCACCACTGCTGTGGCGCTTATCAGCGTGCCGATTGCCCCTACTGCGTTCCAGTTCATGCTTGGTTCTCTGTGATGCCTAACAGATAGATAGGCGAGGAGCCGGCGCTCGACCGACACCGCGCGCGGTTAACGCAGTTACTTAATCAGAGTTTCCTGAAGCCTCTCTTGCAATGTCAGACAGAAGTCTGATTCCCCACGAGCCGTGCGACCGCCGCCTTGGCCTCGGGTGCCATACCCACCCCACCCTGTTCGACATGGGCGAGGATCTGCTTGCGCATGCGCGGGTCCCAGAAGCGGCGGAGGTGTTGTGCGATGACATCGACGGCGTTGTCGGGATCCGCCACTTGATTGGCAGCGATGTCGTTGATCATTTCGACCAGTCGTTCGATGTGCATGATTTTAAGTTTTCCCGCCGTCGACGATGCGTGCGGCATGGCTGTAGATAACGAGATCCGGCCCGCGCACGAAGGCCGCGAGTGTCACCTGACAAACCTCGGCGAGGCGCACGGCGCGCGCGGTCGGCGCTGACACTGCTGCTACTACGCCGATGCCGGCAAGGGCGGCTTTCATGACGATTTCATAACTGGCGCGACAGGTCACGAGGGCAAAACCCGCTGGATAATCGCCCTTGATACGCGCGCCGATGAGTTTGTCGAGGGCGTTATGGCGGCCGATGTCTTCGCGCACCGCGATGACTTCGCCCGCAAGGTCAACCCACGCCGCCGCGTGTACCGCACCAGTCTGTTGATTGAGTGGCTGGCGCCTGGCGAGCGCGGCACTGGCGCGCGCGATCGCGGCGCGCGAGACCTCAGGCGCGGACGCTATCGGCGGCGGCGTGCGCAGCGCGTCTTCCAGCATACGTTTGCCACACAGACCACAACCGGAGCGGCCAGCCAGGCTGCGGCCCTGATCCGCCGCCGGCAGACCAAGACGCGCGGGAATGATCAAATCCACTTCGATGCCGTCATCGAGCGCGCGCTGCTCGACCAGCACCAACTCCCGCGGCGCACCGATCAAACCCTCGGTCAGGGCAAAACCCAGCGCAAAGTCGGCAATATCGGCCGGTGACATCAACATCACCGCATGGGGCTCGCCATTACACAGCACGGCGACCGGCGTCTCCTCGGCCACTTGATCACGCACCGTTGCGCACACGCCGTCGCGCCAGCGCGTGACGCTCACCGTAGTGAGCGGCGCCGGCACGGCGCGGGGGATAGTCACCTCAGCGTGTGAGCGTTGCACGCTCATCGAGAAACTTCTTCTGTTCAATGCTGAAGCGTCGATAGCGTTCCTGCCAGGCCGAAGGATGGGTGACTTTCACCACCTGCACCGCGGTGACTTTGTACTCCGGGCAATTGGTCGCCCAATCGGAGTGCTCAGTGGTAATCACGTTCGCACCCGACTCCGGGAAGTGGAAAGTGGTATAGACCACCCCCGGCTGCACTGCCTCGCTGACCCGTGCACGCAATACTGTTTCGCCGGCGCGACTCTTGATGCCGACCCAGTCACCGTCCCGCACACCCCGGGTTTCGGCGTCATGGGGATGAATCTCGAGGCGGTCTTCCTCATGCCACACCGTATTGCTGGTGCGACGCGTCTGCGCGCCGACGTTGTACTGCGAGAGGATACGACCGGTCGTCAGGATCAGCGGATATTTGTCGTTGCTGCGTTCATGGCTCGGCACATAGGGCGTCAACATGAAACGGCCGAGGCCGCGCGTGAAAGTCGTTTCATGCATGGTCGGCGTGCCGGCCGGGGTCTCGTCGTTGCATGGCCATTGGATGCTGCCGAGTTCGTCGATGCGCGCAAAGCTGACGCCGGCAAAGCTCGGTGTCAGGCGCGCAATCTCGTCCATGATTTCCGACGGATGGTTGTAATGCATGGCATGACCGAGCGCGGCCGACAACATGAGCGTCGCCTCCCAGTCGGCCTTGCCGGCCAAGGGCGGCATCACGCGCCGCACGCGCGAGATGCGCCGCTCGGCGTTGGTAAACGTGCCATCCTTTTCGAGGAAGGACGAACCGGGCAGAAACACGTGGGCGAACTTGGCGGTCTCGTTCAGGAACAGGTCCTGCACGATGATGCATTCCATCGCTTCCAGCGCGGCCGTGACATGCTGGGTATCGGGGTCGGACTGCGCGATGTCCTCGCCCTGCACATACAGACCACGGAAGCTGCCGTCCAAAGCCGCTTCAAACATGTTCGGAATTCGCAGACCCGGTTCGGCGTCGAGATGCACACCCCACGCTGCTTCAAACAGGATCCGCGTCGCGCTGTCGGAGACATGGCGATAGCCGGGGAATTCGTGCGGGAACGAGCCCATATCGCACGAGCCCTGCACATTATTCTGGCCGCGCAGCGGATTGACACCCACGCCCTCACGGCCGAGGTTGCCGGTCGCCAGCGCAAGATTGGCGATGCCCATGACGGTGGTCGAGCCCTGGCTGTGTTCAGTCACGCCGAGGCCGTAGTAGACAGCGGCGTTGCCGCCGGTCGCATACAGGCGCGCCACCGCGCGCACGTCCGCCGCCGGCACGCCGGTGATGGTTTCACTCTGCTCAGGGGCATGTTCAGCGGCGCTTATAAAGCGTTTCCACTTCTCGAAGGCCGGCGCTTCGCAACGCGCAGCGACGAACGCTTCATCGACCAGATGTTCGGTCACGATCACATGCGCAATGGCATTGACCAACGCAACATTGGTGCCGGGTTTGAGCTTCAAGTGATAAGCCGCTTCGACATGCGGCATGCGCACCAGATCGATGCTGCGCGGGTCGACCACGACGAGTTTTGCCCCCTCACGCAAACGCTGAATCATGCGCGAGGCGAACACCGGGTGACCGTCGGTCGGATTGGCGCCAATCACCACGATCACATCGGCATGTTCGACCGAGTCGAACGCCTGCGTACCGGCAGATTCACCCAAGGTCTGTTTCAGACCATAGCCGGTCGGCGAATGACAGACGCGTGCGCAGGTATCGACGTTGTTATTGCCAAAAGCGGCGCGCACCAGCTTCTGCACGAGATAGGTTTCTTCGTTGGTGCACCGCGACGAGGTGATACCACCCACCGCGTCTTTGCCGTATTTGGTCTGGATGCGTTTGATCTCGCTCGCGGCGTGGGAGATGGCTTCTTCCCACGACACTTCGCGCCACGGCTCGTGTATCGATGCACGAATCATCGGTGAGGTGATGCGGTCGGGATGGGTGGCATAACCAAACGCGAAACGGCCCTTCACACAGGAGTGACCGCGATTGGCCTGGCCGTCCTGATTGGGCACCATACGGATAACTTCCGCGCCCTTCATCTCGGCGCGGAATGAACAGCCGACACCACAATAAGCGCAGGTCGTCACAACACTGTGCTCAGGCTGGCCGCGCTCGATGATGGATTTCTCGCTCAAGGTTGCGGTCGGGCAGGCCTGCACGCAGGCCCCGCAGGACACACAATCCGACGACAGAAAATCCTGTTCGACGCCCGCACTCACATGGGAGTCGAAACCACGCCCGCCGATGGTCAGTGCGAAGGTGCCCTGCACTTCAGCGCAGGCGCGCACGCAACGCGAGCACACGATGCACTTGCTCGCATCAAAGGTGAAGTAGGGATTGCTCTCGTCTTTCGGTTTGCTGCAGTGGTTCTCACCGGCATAGCCGTAACGCACTTCGCGCAAGCCCACCGCACCCGCCATGTCCTGCAGTTCACAATGACCATTGGCCGGGCAGGTCAGACAGTCGAGCGGATGGTCGGAGATATACAGCTCCATCACATTGCGGCGCAGGTCGGCGAGGCGATTGTTCTGGGTGGTGACCTTCATGCCCGCCGCGGCCGGCGTGGTGCAGGACGCCGGTGTGCCCTTCATGCCTTCCACTTCGACCAGACACAGCCGGCATGAACCAAACGGCTCGAGACTATCGGTCGCGCATAACTTCGGCACGCCAATGCCGGCCAGTGCTGCCGCGCGCATCAGCGAGGTGCCGGCCGGCACCGTGACATGATGGCCATCGATGGTGAGTGTCACCAGTTCGGCGGACTTGACCGCCGGGGTGCCGAGATCGGATTCGTCTATGGATCGCATGATGATTGCTCCGTTTTCGCCTCAGGCGGCGTCGCGCCCAGCGCGTACGAAATCGTCAGGGAAATGTTCCAGCGCCGACAGCACCGGGAACGGTGCCATGCCGCCCAGCGCACACAGCGAGGCGCTGATCATGGTGTCGCAAAGGTCGTGCAAGGTCGCGAGATTCCGCGCCACCTCACGCCCGGCGATGATGTGATCGATGAGTTCGCGTCCACGCACCGAACCGATACGGCAGGGCGTACATTTGCCGCAGCTCTCAACGGCGCAGAATTCCATCGCGAAACGCGCCATCGCGGCCATATCAACCGTGTCGTCGAATACCACCACACCACCGTGACCGAGCATGGCCTTGCGCGCGCTGAAGGACTCATAGTCGAGCGGCGTATCAAAATGCACCGGTGGCAGATAAGCGCCCAAGGGCCCGCCGACCTGCACGGTGCGCACCGGCCGCCCGCTCGCACTGCCACCGCCCCAGTCGAAGATCAACTCGCCTAAGCTCAGACCAAAGGCTTTCTCGATCAGACCACCGTGTTTGACGTTGCCGGCCAGTTGAAATGGTTGGGTACCGCGCGAACGGCCGCGCCCGTATTCGCCATAGAACTGTGCGCCCTTGGCGAGGATGACCGGCACGGTAGCGAGCGACAGCACGTTGTTGACCACGGTCGGCTGACCGAACAGGCCTTTGTGCGCCGGCAACGGTGGTTTGAAGCGGATCTGGCCGCGTTTACCTTCAATACTTTCCAGCAGGGAGGTCTCTTCACCACAGATGTAGGCGCCGGCACCGCGCCGCACTTCGAGGTTGAAAGCGCGCTGGCTGCCGAGCAGGTCGGCACCGAGATAACCGGCTGCTTCGGCAAGTTCAATCGCGGCGCGCATGGTGCGCTCGGCGTGCGGATATTCGCTGCGGATGTAGATAAAACCGTGGCTCGCGCCGACCGCGAGAGCGGCGATGGTCATGCCTTCGATGAGCAGCAGCGGATCACCGTCCATCAACATGCGGTCAGCGAAGGTGCCGGAATCGCCTTCGTCGGCATTACATACGATGTACTTCCGTGCGCCGGCTGCTTCAGCGACGGTCTTCCATTTGATGCCGGTCGGAAAAGCAGCGCCACCGCGTCCGCGCAGGCCGCTGTCGGTGACCGCCTTGATGATGTCGGCCGGCGCCATCGCAAGCGCGGCGCGCAATCCGACAAACCCGTCGTGGGCGAGATAATCTTCGAGCGACAGCGGGTCGGTCACGCCGACACGTTGAAAGGTCAGGCGCTCCTGGTTGCGCAGCCAGGCGAGGTCGTCAGTCGCACCGAGCGCGAGCGGATGTGCGCCGCCGGCGCAGAAATTCGCTTCGAACAGACTCGCCACATCGCGCGCCTGCACCGGGCCGTAGGCCAAACGGCGGCCGTTCACCACCACTTCGACCAGTGGTTCGAGCCAGTACATGCCGCGCGAGCCATTGCGCACCAGCTTGATGTTGACGCTGTGCGTCCGCGCTTGCGCGGCGATGGCGCGCGCGACTGCTTCGGCGCCGACCGCGAGTGCGCCGGCATCACAGGGCACATAGACCGTCACCCCGTTCATGACTGCACCTCGGCACCGTGACGTGCGAGTGATTCGAGGGTCTCGAGATCGAGTCGACCGTGCAGTTCACCGTCGATCATGGCGGCAGGCGCGCAGGCGCAGGCACCGAAACAATAACCCGCTTCAAGCGCGATGCCGTCGCGCGTGGTGTGCTCATCGGCGGCGAGACCGAGACGCTTGCGCAGCCCCGCTTCGAGCGCCGCGCCCCCCACTGCCTGACAGGCTTCTGCGCGGCACAGGCGCACCACCCGTCTCGCGGGCGCGGCATGCTTGAAGTCGTGATAGAAACTTATGACGCCGTGCACGTCGGCACGGGACAAATTGAGATGCGAGGCAATGCTGTCGAGGGCGTCATCGGGGATGTACCCCAGCGCGTCCTGGATGGCGTGCAATACCGGCAGCAGGGCACCTGGCGCGGCACCGTGATCGGCGAGCGCGCGGGTCGTGGCTTGCTGACGTTCCAAGGCTGAAACGGTCATGCTTACTCCAACGAACCCCATCGACGCCGGCGC